>CACXCC010000125.1 GCA_902766015.1 uncultured Veillonellaceae bacterium | reverse complement strand
GGATAATGGGCGCGCCCTCGGGCGTTTGTTCGGCGAGCATGGAGAAATACACCTGCCAGGCTTTGCGGCTCTGGTCTTTGAGGCCGCGGATTTCTTCTTCCTGCTTGGCGAGTGCGTGCGGAACATCCTGCGGGAGCGTCGAGAATTTACGTGCGACTTCCGTCATGAGATCCGTCATTTTTTCGACATAGGCGAGCGCTTTGCGGCCGCAGAGCATTTCGATGCGGACACCGCCTTTGTGTTTCGCGAGTGAAATGCATTTTATGAGGCCGATTTCACCGGTGCGGTGTACGTGTGTGCCGCAGCAGGCGCAGAGATCGGCGCCCGGGAATTCGACGACGCGGACCTGTCCCTGAATGTCAATCTTGCTGCGATAATCGAGCGCGGCGCATTCTTCCTTCGTCGGCAGCAGGATGTTGACGGGATGATCCTCGCAGATGTAGGCATTGGCTTTCTGCTCCATTTCCGTGAGCTGTTCCCACGTCAGCGGACCCGAAAAGTCAATCGTCACGACGTCCGCGCCCATATGGAAACCGACGTTGTCGTATTTGTACTTCGCATGGACGAAGCCCGAGAGGATATGTTCGCCCGAATGGTTCTGCATGTTGTCAAAGCGGTTTCGCCAATCGATGACGCCGTGTACCGTTTCGCCGACGGTGAGCGGTTTGTCCGTATAATGGACGACGTTGCCGTGTTTCGTGTGCGTGTCTTTGACGTTGACATCACCGAGTTTGCCCGTGTCGCCCGGCTGTCCGCCTCCCTCCGGGTAAAAACAGGTCTGACTCAAAACAACTTCCCAGCCGTTTTTGCCCTGCTCGCAGGCGAGGACTTCCGCGTCAAATTCCTTTTGATACGCGTCTTTATCGTATAACTCGTTCAGTGTTTCTGCTTCTGCCATACTGATTCCTCCAATACGTTTACTGTATTTATTATAGGCAGATTCCGCAGGCAAAACAAGCCGTAAAAAAGCGGCCCCGCAGGGCCGCCCGGTTTACCGTGACGTTTACATGATACGGTTTTTGACGGTATGAAGGATGAAGCTTGCGATCATGATGACCACGATGACGGGGAACGTGATGCCGCACGGCGTTTCGACCGTCAACAGGCAGCGGTAAAGCGCAAAGCCCGCGATCCAGAGCAGCAGATTGAGCCAGTCGATATTTTGACGCGAATGATCCTCGCCGAGCAGGAAGAAATCCGTGAGCAGGATCGCCGTCATCGGCGCGAAAACGGAACCGATGAGATACAGGAAATCTTCGAAACTGCTGACGTCAAGGACGATGGCGAGAATGACACCGATTGCCGTCGCGATGAGTGCGAGTACCGTTGCCGGAATGTCACGCGCGATGTCCGAGGCGCTGACGCCCGCCGAGAACGCGTCAAGAAATGTCGTCGTGACCGTCGAAAGCAGGACGACGAAAATGCCTGCGACGCCGAGACCGGCCTGCAGCATGATGAGCGCGATGTCGGATTCGCCCGTATAAATCGCCGCACCCATGCCGATGACGAACATCCAGCAGCTCGCGACGAAATAGGTGCCGCAGCTGACAAATGCCGCTTTGACCGGATGTTTTGCCGAACTCGTATAGTCCGAAATGATCGGGAGCCACGAAAGCGGCATCGCGACGGCGAGTTCGATGGCGGCGCCCATCGTCATGTCACCGGCAATGGACGGCGCATCGCCGCGGAAGACGACATAACTTAATACGACGGTCAGCAAAAACAGCGCCGCGATAACAATGACATTGACACGGCCGAGGTTTTTGAGGCCGAGGACGATCCAGAGGGCGATAAACGCGCCGATGATGATGCTCCAGATATTTGTCCCGATGCCCGCGATGACATTGGCCGCGGCCGCGCCGCTTGCGACCATGACGGCCGTCCAGCCGATGAGTTGGATGACATTGAGTCCCGCGAACAGTTTAAATCCCTGACGCCCGAACGAAATGGCTACCGTTTCCATGGCGTTTCGTCCCGTATGTGCACCGATGAGTCCCGCGCCGAGCATGACGGCGCCGCCGATGACATGACCGATGAGAATCGCGATCAGGCCGTTTGTAAATCCCAGCGGCGCGAGCAAGGTTCCTGTCAAAATTTCCGCAATCGAGATGCCGGCACCGAACCAGAGCAGTCCGTTCGCCGTAACCGATGTTTTTTCCTGCATAACGATAAATCCTCTCTTTCTCTGTACGATACTTACACTATACAGGAAATACGCGTCATTTTCCAGTTCGTTTGGCAGAACGGAGCCGATGACAGGTCAAATTCGTGTCAACTTGACTTGAAATTCAAATTTGAATTTGATACGATGGAACAAAAAGGAGATAGGGTTCGGTACGAGGTGAGTCAAATGGATAAACGGGTAAAGAAAGGCGCGGCAATTGTCGTCATTGCGGGCTGGCTGTTCCGTCATAAAACGGCCTGACAGAAAGGAAAATGTTATGAAACAGGAAGGGAAACAACGCGAAGACGGACGTTTGACACGGGAAAAACTGCTCGCCTGCGCGGAAAAACTGACGGCGCAGAAAGGGTTCGCCGCCGTTACGAGCAAGGAAATCTGTCAAATGGCCGGAGCGAACGTCGCCGCCGTCAATTACCATTTCGGCAGCCGGGACAAACTCTACGAAGCGATGCTCTATGATGTCCATGACCGGATTATCGATCATACGATGCTGCAGGACCTCGCCGAGTCCGATCTGCCGCCGCGCGAAAAGCTCGAAAACCTCATGGCGTATGCTCTGCGCGCCGTCGAGCGGGAGCGCTGGACCGATGATGTGGCGCTGGCCCTCACGGTCTGGCTGCGCGAAGTATTCAATAATACGACGGACGTTATCCCGATCGCGCGTCAGATTATGCTCGTCAAGTTTCCGTGGCTGATGAAACTGTTCGGCGATTATACGGGACGCAAGGCCGATGATCCCGCGCTTTACAGCGGTATTCTCGGCTTCATGGGGCCGCTCGCCGTGCTCAATCTCGGTTCGTCCCTGCCGCTGAACCTTGACGCAAAGCCGCTGACCTATCTTCGTCAGCCGTCCTTTCCCGCATCGCTGAAAACGTTTCTCTTCGCCGGACTTGACGCCTTACGCGTCAAATGATTTTTCGCATAAAAAACGGGGTGCCGCAATGATTGCGGCACCCCGTTTCGATATGCGGAAGTTATTTTCTGGTCGTGACAAAGGCGATAAATTCTTCTACGGCCTGCGGATCCGGCAGTTTGACCGTGTACATGCGGTTGCCCATCTGAGGGACCATCATTTCCGGCATGCGTTCGCACATGACGATATTGCCGCCGTAACGGGCGAGAATATCCTCGTGCGAATGAACGTACTCGAATTCGTCGCGCTGACCTGCGTAAGCGCAGCAGCAGTCATTGCCGTTTTCCGGCTGAATGCGGCGGTTTGTCGTTACCATGTCAGCCCAGATCTGATACACATCCATGCTGTGGGCATAGTTCATCATATCCGGCGTATATCCGCCCGCCGGACGCATGTTGACTTCGAGGCCGACGAAATCGCCGACTTCGCCGAGACCCGGTTTCGCCTGCGTCAGACGGAAGAATTCGAGATGGACAAAACGGCTCTTGACGCCGAACGATTTGACCGTCGCACGTCCGAGGCGGCGCAGGTTTTCGTCAACCGTTGCGGCCGTATAATACGTCAAATCGAGATGTTTGATGACGATGTCCATAATGGACGGCGGCCAAACTGTCATCGATTCCATGAGCGGTTCCGAATTCGAGTCGAGGATGGCGTCATACGAATAGATATTGCCCGTAATAAACTCTTCCATGACATACGGGACCTGCGGCAGATTGTTGAAAAACCACTGCAGATCTTCTTCGGATTTCAGTTTATACGTGTCCGTCGCGCCGACACCGGTATCCGGTTTGACGATGACCGGATAGCCGACGAGTCCGATAAACTCGCGTGCCGCCTCGATCGTTGACACTTTATGCAGACGCGCCGTCGGAACGCCCGCCTCTGCATAATATTTCTTCATCGAGGATTTGCGTTTGATGCGGCCGATATCCGCATACTGTTCACCCGTCGTGATGTGGAAATCCGTACGCAGGCGCGCATCCTGTTCGAGCCAGAATTCGTTATTGGACTCGAGCCAGTCGATTTTGCCGTATTTGAATGAGAAAAACGCCACGGCACGAAAAACCTGATCGTAATCGCCGAGGTTCGGCACGAAGTAATACTCGGTCAGTGCCCGTTTGAGGTTTTCGTCGAGCGAATCATACGGCGAGTCGCCGATACCGAGAACCGTTGCGCCGTTCTTTGCCAGCCGGTCGCAGAAATTCCAGTAATCTTTCGGGAACTGCGGTGAAATAAATACGAAATTCATAGATCATGCCCCCAAATATTTTTCCATAAAATACGGCAGTTGTTTTTGCCACCAGCACCAATCGTGGTTGACGTCAAATCCCCAGTAGTCAAAAAACGCCGGAATACCTTTCTGGCAGAGAACGGTGTCAAGGTCGCGCGTCCCGGCGAGCAGATCGTCCTCCCAGGCGCCCTGACCGACGCAGATATAGATCTTGCTCTGACGGTAAAGATCCATATACGGATGATCCGCCGGCATATTCCGCAGGAAATGAACCGGCGAGTTCGCATAGACGAGATCGTCCATGTAGCCGCGGATGAAGAACGTGGCGTCGTAGGTACCGCTCAGCGCAATGACCGCATCAAAGAGATCCGGGCGGCGGAAGAAGAAATTGCCCGCGTGGAAACCGCCCATGCTGCATCCCGTGACGAGCGCTTTCGCCGATGCGTCGACATTGCCGAGCTGTTTTGCCCGCGGCAGGAACTCATCGACAATGTAATGATACCAGGCTTCCTGACGTTCGATCCGCCATCTGCCGTCTGCACCTTCGTTGGACCACGTTTCTTCGTCGATGCTGTCGGGGCAGACGAGGAAAAGCCGTCCCGAATCGATCCATTTGGCGATCGTATCCGTCATATGGAAGTTTTCAAAATCATAAAAATGGCCGTTTTGCGACGCAAAGGCGATGCAGAGTTTGCCGCCCGTGCCGTACGTTTTAAACTCCATGTCGCGGTTTAGGTTCTTCGAATATTCTTTATAGTAATTGACGTTCATACACTTACGTCCTTTCTTTGCTATGGTATAACATACTTCATTAGTACGTTATACTGATAATACACTGATACAAATCGGGTGTCAACCCCTGTATCTGTTTCGGGAACAAATGTCAGACCGTCCCCGCTTATGCGATATAGGGGATCCCCGCGAGGCTCGTCAAAATCGCCTGATGCGGATACGCGAGGAACTGTTCTTTTGACGTCACGCCCGTCGTCACTGCGGCAAACGCGACGCCCGCGTTCTCTGCCGCGCCCGCGTCAACCCGGCTGTCACCCGTATAGAGCACATCCTGCGGTTTGACGTCAAAATGACGGAGCGCGATGCGAATGCCTTCGGGGTCCGGCTTGGCGGCCGTGACGTCATCGCTGCCGACGACGAAATCGAGCAGGTCATGTGCACCGTCCAGGTCAAATTTTTCCTGAATGCGGTGATGCGTCTTGCTCGAAATGACGCCGATCTTTGCCCCGCGTTTGCGCAGGATGCGCAAGGCCGGCAGCGTTTCGGGGAAAAAGAATGTGTTGGCCGTCATGATCTGATTGGCAAATTGACGGTACTGATTGAGATACGGGCGGATTTTTTCCTCCGGGATGCCGGGGACAGCCCGGAAAACGGCCTGAACCATCGGCAGCCCGATCGTCCGGCGCATCGTGTCATCGTCACAGTCCGGGTAGCCGAGCGCTTCATTCGTCAAATGGAAACAGCCGAGGATGCCTTTTTCCGAATTGACGAGTGTATAGTCAAAATCGAATAAATACAGGCGGTAAGCCATAGTATCTTCCTTTCTTGTTTCTTTATACTGGGAATTCTTTTATTATAACACAGACATCCCGTCTCTGCCGCCGCTTACGCGTAAAATCCGGTTGAAGAATCACGCCGTATACCATAAAATAGTGTTATGAGAATGATTATGGGGAGAAGGACGGAACATTATGAAATACGTTGTGGTAGATTTGGAGATGAATCCGGTCAGCCGGAAAGATTTCCGGGAAGTCAAACAAAAGCTCAATGACGAGGTCATCGAGATCGGTGCGGTTAAATTGGACGCTTCGTTTCGGCGGGAGTCGACGTTCCGCCGTTATGTGAAACCGCAGTATAATACGATCTGTCGTCATATTACGCGCCTGACGGGGATTACGCAGGAAACGGTTGACGGTCAGGAACCGTTTGAGCCGTGTTTCCGCGCGTTCGTCGACTGGATCGGCGAAGAGGAGACGAAGATTTATTCGTGGAGCACGTCGGATATTTCGCAGCTCAAGCATGAATGTGCGTACAAACTGCCGTCGTTTGACCGAAGCTGGCTGACGAGCCGCTGGGTTGACCTGCAGCAGAAATTTGACGACCGCCTCGGACTTTACAACAACCTCGCGCTGCAGTACGCACTCGGCGCCATGAATCTCGAGTTCAAAGGAACGCAGCATACGGCGCTCGATGACGCGATCAATACGAGCGAAATCCTCGTGCTCATGCAGGATGACGAAAAGTTCCGCAAGACGATGCAGCCGGTCATTGACATCCTGAAGCCGAAAGAGGATCTGTCGAGTTCGATCGGCGACCTCTGTCCGGAACTGTTGGAACTGCAAAAGAAATTATAAGACGATCTCGGGATAACTGTACACGGCAGGCGGATCCTCCGAAGAATTCACTTGCAATACTGTTTCGATTATGATATGATAAGACCAATTTCACAGAAGAAAGACAGAGATCAGGAAAAGTAGCTGCTGCAGAGACCCAAAAGAGAGCCGGGATGCTGGGAACCGGTGAGAGAAACAGCAGGGAAGTTCCCCTGGGAGTCGCCCGTTGAGAGGAAGCTTTGCTTCAGGTAGGCGGTGTCGGAGCCTCCGCCGTTATGAGGAGGAGCCTGTTGTCGGACAGGCGTAAGAGTGTCCCGTTTCGGCGGGGAACAAGGTGGTACCGCGAGTAACAGTCTCGTCCTTTGAGGACGGGACTTTTTTGTTGTCAGAACAGGTGATACGATGACACGAATGGGAATTTTAGGTCCGAAAGGGACTCACAGCGAAGCGGCAGGGCGATATCTGCAGCATTATTTGCAGAACAAATCGGAACTCGTGCTTTACGATGACATTTTCGACTGTCTGCGGGCAGTAGAACTGAGGCAGATTGACACGGCGTTTGTTCCCGTTGAGAACTCGCTCGAAGGATCCGTAAACATTACGCTCGATATGCTGGCGCACAGCGATTCACTGCGTGTCGTGCGGGAACTCATTTGGCCTGTGCACAATTATCTTATGGCGCGGCCGGGAACGAAAACGGTGCGGCGGGTCTTTTCGCATCCGCAGCCGATTTCGCAGTGTTGGACGTTTTTAAAATCCAATTATCCGCAGGCGGAATGTGTCAAAACGGCAAGTACGGCACGCGCGGCGCAACTCGTCGCGGGACAGAATCCCGAAGCGGGCTGGGCGGCGATTTGTACGCGCCGCGCGGGGGAACTCAACGGTCTCGTTACCGTTGCCGCCGAAATTCAGGATAACATGGCGAACTGCACGCGGTTTTTCGAAGTGCAGCGGCGCAGTGCCCCGGTTCCGCGGGATCATGCCGATAAAGTGCTGATTATCTGTCAGATTGACGGTTCGCGTTCCGGTGCCCTTTGTGAAATATTGGAAGAATTTGCCCGGCGCCGCGTCAATATGACACGGATCGAGTCACGCCCCGCGCGGACGAAGCTCGGCGATTATATTTTTTTCTTTGACCTCGATACGAGGACAGATCCGCAAAACCTGCAGGATTCTATTCAAGCCGTGGCGAATAAATGCATATGGCTTAAGAATCTCGGAGCGTTTCCGGTGTACACCGTGACGGCCGCAGAGGCGGAAGAAGCGTAAGTCAGTCTATTTTATAAGGAAGGGAAGCAAAGTATGGTTATTATTATGCAGCCGAATGCCAGCGCACAGGACATTAAAGAAGTTATTAAAGTCATCGAGGAAAACGGCCTTGAGGCCAAAGTCATGGAAGGACGTCAGCAGCGTATCGTCGGTGTCATCGGTGACAAGACGCGCCTTGCGTCCGTGCCGCTTGAGGCCATGCACGGCGTCGAACAGACCGTTGCCATTTCGAAGAGCTATAAGCTCGCAAGCCGCGAATTCCATCCTCAGCCGAGTATCGTTGACGTCGACGGTGTCAAAATCGGCGGCGACGAGCCGATTATCATGGCCGGCCCGTGTGCCGTCGAGTCACGTGAACAGCTTTTTGAAGCCGCAGATATCGTCAAAGCAGGCGGTGCCCAGTTCCTGCGCGGCGGCGCGTACAAACCGCGCACGTCTCCGTATTCGTTCCAGGGTCTCGAGGAAAAAGGCCTCGAATATCTCGCCGAAGCACGTGAGCGCACGGGACTCAAAGTCGTTACGGAAGTCACGGTCGTCGAAGCTGTCGAACGCGTTGCGTATTACGCCGACATGCTGCAGGTCGGTGCGCGCAATATGCAGAATTTCGGCCTGTTAAAAGCCGTCGGCCGCGCGGGCAAGCCGGTTCTCCTCAAACGCGGTCTTGCGGCAACGCTCAACGAATGGCTCAATGCCGCCGAATATATTATGAATGAAGGCAACCCGAACGTCGTCCTCTGCGAGCGCGGTATCCGCACGTATGAAACGTATACGCGCAACACGCTTGACCTCAGTGCCGTCCCGGCCGTCAAACATTTGTCGCATCTCCCGATCATCGTTGACCCGAGCCACGGTACGGGTAAATGGCGCATGGTTAAACCGATGGCTCTCGCCGCGATCACGGCAGGCGCAGACGGACTCATGATGGAAGTTCATCCGAATCCGGCACGCGCGCTTTCCGACGGACCTCAGTCCCTGACGCCGGAGCATTATCAGGATATCATGACGAGTATCCATAAACTTTCGAAGTTCATGAAGGACGAGCATATCCAGTCGATCGACCTGACGGATTGACATTTCGGTTCGAAGCGAACGCTTGACACAAAAAATACCGGTTCATCCCGATGAAGGGGTGAACCGGTATTTTTATGCGGTTATAATATGATTATTCGGCACTTCCCGGGATCGGAACGATTTCCGGGCGGGCGCCGTTTTCGATGCAGTCTTTCGTGATGATGACTTTGCGCGGTTCGTCGGAGCGCGGAATGTCAAACATGATGTCAAGCATGATGTCCTCGATGATGCCTTTGAGGCTGCGGGCTCCCGTTTTGCGTTCGATGGCTTTTTGGGCAACGGCGCGCAGCGCGTCTTCAGCGAATTCGAGTTTGGCGTGGTCCATGGCGAGCAGTTTTTCGTACTGTTTGACCGGCGCGTTGACCGGTTCCGTCAAAATGCGGAGCAGGGCGTCTTCGTCGAGCGTTTCGAGCGTGCAGATGACAGGCAGGCGGCCGATGATCTCCGGAATGATGCCGTAATGCATGAGGTCTTCCGGGCGGACTTTGTGGATGAGTTCGTCGTAGGACGGCTTTTCGTCCTTGCTTGCGACTTCGGCGCCGAAACCGATCGACGAACCGGACTGATTGAGGCGTTTCGCGATGACATCCTCGATGCCGACAAAGGCACCGCCGACGATAAAGAGGATGTTTGTCGTGTCAACTTTGATCGTCGGTGCCTCCGGGTGCTTGCGCTGGCCGCGTGCCGTAAACTCGACGACGTTGCCTTCGAGCATTTTGAGCAGAGCCTGCTGAACGCCTTCATGGCCCGGATCGGCCGTGATGGAGTTATTCGCACCGGATTTGCGGGCGATTTTGTCAAACTCGTCAAGGTAGATGATGCCGTGCTCGGCCTTTTCGATGTTGCGGTCGGCCGCGTAATAGAGGTTGCGAACGGCAACTTCGACATCCGCGCCGACGAATCCGGCTTCCGTGAGACTGGACGCGTCCGTGACGGCAAACGGCACGTCGAGGAGTTGCGAGAGATGCGAAACGAGCGCCGTTTTGCCGCAGCCGGACGGGCCGAGCATGATGACGTTCGATTTTTCGATTTCCATGCCGTCTTTATGCGTATAGGAATATTTCATGCGCTTATAATGGTTGTAAACGGCGACGGAGAGGATCTTTTTCGCGCGGTCCTGATTGATGATGTATTTGTCCAGGAACGCCTTGATGACATGCGGCTTATTCTTTGCGAGGATCTCGTCAAGCTGACGGGCAAAATCGAGTTTTTCCTCGTGCACGGTTTCCTGATCGTGCTCGTCGAGGAAATGGTTGATTTCGCGGATGCAGTTGCGGCAGATCGCGAATCCCGTCGCGGGGTCGTAGATCGGCAGGTCGTATTGGTTGTGTACGGTGACCATGCGTTTGCAGAAACTGCACTGGTGTTTCACCGGTTCGCTGTTCGGCATATATAACATCCTTTCTTTCGTGGAATGATGACTGATAAGTTTTGTCCAGTATATACCATTATCCGTGAAACGCCGGAATTTTTCAAGGGATTCGGGCGATTTCTGTGTGACTTTCTTGACTTGTGCATCCGGTGTAGTAGAATATCAATGAAATAAACGTTATGGAAGGCCCTGCGGGGCAGAAAAGGGGAAGAAAATCATGCCGAATCGTGCAGCATGGGCACAAATTGATTTAGGTGCATTACGTCATAATTATGAAGCGATTAAGTCCTGTATCCGCGGCGGAGCGAAACTCTGCGCGGTTGTCAAAGCCGATGCTTACGGACACGGCGCGATTGCCGTGGCGCGTACGGCGGTCGAATGCGGCGCATCGTATCTCGCCGTCGCGACACTTTCCGAGGCGATTGAACTCCGCAATGCCGGCTTTACGACGCCGATTTTGCTCCTCGGACTCGTGCGCGCGGAAGAAGCGCGTGATATCGTTGACTTTGACGTGACGCAGGTCGTCTGCGAGCTGCCGCTCGCGGAGGCGCTCTCGCGCGAAGCCGTACGTCAGCATAAGACGGTAAAGGTTCATATCAAAGTCGAGACGGGGATGGGACGTATCGGCCTGCGCCCGGAGGAAGCCGCGGATTTTGCCGAAGCGCTCGCAAAACTCCCGGGGATCGAGATCGAGGGCATGTTCTCGCATTTTGCGACGGCAGACAGCAAAGATAAGACGTTCGCGCATGAACAGCTCGAGCGCTTCAAGTCGGCGATCGCATCCGTCAAATCGCGCGGTATTGCGCTCCCGATTTGCCATATTGCGGAGTCGGCGGCGATTCTCGAGATCCCGGAGGCCCATTTTGACATGGTCCGCGCCGGCATCATTCAGCACGGTCTTTGGCCGTCGGACGAAGTGACGCATCCCGTTGACCTGCGTCCCGTTATGAAACTCTGCGCGCAGGTTGTGTTCCTGAAAACCCTGCATCCGGGCGAGACCATCGGTTACGGGCGCACGTTTGTCGCGAAACGCGAAAGCCGCATCGCGACGCTCCCGCTCGGTTATGCGGACGGATATATCCGCGCGTACGGCAACGGCGGTTCGGTCGAATTTGACGGTCGACGTGCCCCGATCGCGGGACGCGTCTGCATGGATCAGGTCATGGTTGACGTGACGGATCTGCCTGATGTCAAGGAAGGTGATACGGCGGTGTTGTTCGGCAGTGATACGCTGACGACGGATGAAGCCGCAGGTTGGCTCCATACGATTAATTACGAAGTCACCTGCCTCGTCTCTCCGCGTGTGCCGCGCGTGTATGTCAACGGAGATAAATAACGTTTCTTATTTCGAGGTCGGCGTCAGAGGGGGATCGGCCTGCGGAGTCGGATAAACCAAGGGAAGGCGGGGTCGTATCATTGCGGTTTGCTGCATAAGGCGTTAAGCAAAAATTTCGTTTTCGCACGGAGCCTGATATCTTTTAAGCGCAGCGGTTTGATATCAGGCGACTACATTAAGCGAAAACGAAATTTTTGTAGCCGCAGCTTTTAAGCAATGATACGGCCCCGCCTTCCCGACTTTATCCGACGGAGCAGAGACGGGAATCCCGACACTTCCCCGCCGGAGCGGACTCCCTGCCCGTCGGGTTACCGTAATATAATACCGTAGTTTTACTTGCATTTTCTGCGAAATATGCGAAAATAGAAGTGCCTAGACCTAAGGCAAGGGAGGTCATTTATGAGCATAAAATTAATCGTAACCGATCTTGACGGAACCCTGCTTCCGGGCGGAAGAGACGTGCCGGCGGAAAATGTCAAAGCCGTGCAGGATGCCGTACGCGCCGGTGTTACCGTGACAATTGCCACGGGGCGCATGTACAAAGCGGCTTTGCCGGTTGCCGAGGCTTTGGGCACGGATGTACCGATCATTACCTATAACGGCGCGCTGATCCGATCGGTCGGCGGCACCGTTTACGATAAACATACATTGACGCCGGAACTCGTTCGGCGCGCCATTGCGTTTTTCCGGGAACGCGGCTGGTATCTGCAGACTTACAGCAACGACGAACTCTACTTCCCGGTACATGACGAACACGCAAAACTCTATGAATCGACCCAGAAAGTCACGGGTCACGAAACCGGCTGGGATCATCTCGGCGACTATACGGACAATGCCTGCAAGATGCTCCACATCACGGATTCGCCGGAAGAAACGGCGGAGCGTGTCAAAATCCTGCAGAAGGAATTTGCGGGCGATCTCGCCGTCGTGCAGTCCAATCCGCGCTACGTCGAACTTATTGAGCCGGGCGTTTCCAAGGCGTCGGCGCTTGAACGCCTCGCGGTAATTCTTCATGTCAAACGTGATGAAGTTATGGCAATCGGCGATTCCTACAATGACCTGCCGATGCTCCGCGCCGCCGGGCTCAGTGTTGCGATGGGCAACGCCGTACAGGCGGTCAAAGATTCGTGTCAAGTTGTGACGGGAACGTGCGACGAAGGCGGATTTGCCGCGGCCGTTTACCGTTATGCGCTCGGAAAAGAGGACAGCCATGTCGATTAAACTCATTGCTCTTGACCTTGACGGAACGCTGCTGAACTCGGATAAGGTTGTTTCGAAACGCACGCTTGACGCATTGCAGCATGCAATTGACGCGGGCGTCTACATGACGATCGCAACAGGGCGCATGTTTTTGTCCGCCGCGTATTTCGGCGAAGTCGTTCATGCGAATGCTCCGCTTATCTGCTGTAACGGCGGCGTTGTACAGGAACTCGGCGCAAAAGAGCCGCTTTTTGCGCGGAAATTAAAACCGGAAACGGTGCGCAAAATCCTCACGATCTGTCATGAACATCCGGGCTGGTACGCCAACTGGTATATCGGTACCGAGATTTACGTCGAAAAATTTTTGCCGGAGTATTTTTATGCCTATCGGACCGACAAAAACTTCCGCGTCCGTGAGGTCGGTGACGATTATTTACAGTATACGGAAAACGTCCTGCAGTGCGTGGGTCGAAACCTGACGGGAGAGATCCCGGAACTCGTCAAAGCCGTTGTTGCGGCTTGCGGCGACGAAGTTCATCCGCAGCAGAATACGGAAGCAACCGTTGACCTGACGCCTCCGGGGGTCAATAAAGCGCTCGGTCTCAGCGTGCTCGCGGAGCATTTGGGACTGACGCGCGACGAAATCATGGCCTGCGGTGACAGTGACAATGACCTTGCGATGCTGGAATTTGCGGGAACGGCGGTCGTTCCGGCCAACGGGATTCCCGCCGCGAAAGAACTCGCGACCGATCTTGTCCCGTCCAACGACGAAGACGGTATCGCTCAGGCGGTCGAACGTCTCGTCCTGACGTCAGCATAACCTACGAAGCAGAGGGGGATATATATGTCAGAACCCAAACAGGAACAACAGGTAAAAGAAGATGCATTCCGCCTCGTCATCGTGACGGGCATGTCGGGCGGCGGCAAAACGCAGGCCTGCCGCTACATGGAGGATCTCGGTTATTTCTGCGTTGACAATCTGCCGCCGGTTTTTATCCCGAAATTTGTCGAACTCTGCCGTCATTCGGGCGGTCATGTCAATAAAGTCGTGCTCGTCGTCGACACGCGGAGCCGTGAGTTTTTCGACCTGTTCGTTCATATTCTCGACGACATGGACCGGGACGATCTGCCGTACGAAATGCTGTATATGGACGCTTCCGATGCCGCGATTATCCGCCGCTATAAGGAAACGCGCCGCCGTCATCCGATGGCGCCGTCTTCGCGGATTTCCGAAGGCGTTTCGCGCGAGCGCGAGCGTCTCGCACCGGTTCGCGCCAAGGCGACGTATATCATTGACACATCGGATCTGCGCAAAGTCGATCTGCGCGACAAAATCCACCGTCTTTTCGGCTCCGCCGAGGGCGAACAGATGAATATCAACGTGCTCTCGTTCGGATTCAAATTCGGCATGCCGCTTGACGCGGATATGGTACTTGACGTGCGCTTTTTGCCGAATCCGTTCTATATCGATTCCATGCGTCATAAAAGCGGCGCCGTCAAAGAAGTCTCGGATTATATCGCATCCTGGCCCGTTACGCAGGAATTTGAACGCCGCCTCGATTCGCTGCTCGATTTTCTCGTTCCCCAATATGTCAAAGAAGGCAAAAGCCAGTTCGTCATTGCCGTGGGCTGTACGGGCGGCATGCACCGCAGTGTATTTATTGCCAAACATATCTTTGACCGCCTGACGGCCAAGGGCTACCCGGTCAAACTGGAACACCGCGATCTCATGAAAAATGACGTCCGGGAACACGTCCGGGAGGAATGTTAACGTGATGCATCTGCATTTATTAAAATGGCTCTATCCGGGGATGCGTTTCAAACGCTGGCTGCTGCTGTTTGCATTCGGCGTTGTGCTCGTTGCTCTGGGCCTCGGCCTTGTCTTCAACTATAAATATCTTGACGTCATCGAGGAAATGATTTTCCGGCTCGTCTATCTTTGGAAAGGCAGCTACAATTATATGTTCACGACGATTATCGGCATCGGCGTTGTCAGCACCGGTATCGTCGTCATGCTGTTTGCGATGCGCCGCGTCATTCGTTCCGTCATCACGGTCCTGCTGCCGGAGAATTCCGGCCCGCTCGTTGACATCATTTATGAAAAACGCAAACTCGGCAAAGGCCCGTCGGTCACCGTCATCGGCGGCGGGCACGGACTTTCCGTGCTGCTGCGCGGGATCAAAAAGGCGACGAGTAATGCAACGGCCGTCGTAACCGTCGCCGATGACGGCGGATCTTCGGGACGTTTGCGCGAAGATCTCGGCATCGTCCCGCCGGGAGACCTTCGCAACTGCCTTGTTGCCCTCGCCGACACGGAGCCGCTCATGGAAAAACTCTTCCAGTACCGGTTTAAAGGCAAAAGTGAACTCGCGGGGCACAGTTTCGGCAATCTGTTTATCGCGGCGATGACGGAAGTCACGGGCGATATTGAACAGGCACTCAAAGAATCGTCAAAAGTTCTTGCCGTTCGCGGACGCGTACTCCCCGCATCAAAAGCTCATGTCCGACTTGACGCGGTGTTTACGGACGGAACGGTCGCCGAGGGTGAGTCGCATATCCCGGAAGTCCATAAACAGATCCGGCGCGTCCGTCTTTTTCCGGAGCATGTTGAGCCGGTGCAGTCAGCGATTGACGCCATTACGTCAGCCGACGCGATCGTGCTCGGCCCGGGAAGCCTTTATACGAGTATTATGCCGAATTTACTCGTTGACGGGATTGCCGACGCGCTCCGCAAGAGCAAGGCGATCAAGATTTATATTTGCAATGTCATGACGCAGCCGGGCGAAACGGACGGTTATACGGCCTCGATGCACGCGAAAGCGATCATCGATCACGCGGGATCGGGGGTCATTGACTATATGCTCGTCAACAGTACGCCGATTTCCGACACGATGAAAGCCGAATACGCCGAGCAGGGCGCTTATCCGGTTATTGTTGACGAAGAAGCGATCAATGCGCTCGGTATCGGATTTGTCCGCGCCGACCTCATCAACGAGACGGATCTCATCCGTCACGATCCGGACAAACTCTGCCGTGCCGTCATGCATCTCGTCATTGACCTGCAGGACCGCATTCGCCGGGTCAGCCGCCGTTAACCCCTCAATCGGGAAGGAACGATAACGATGGCTTCGTTTGCCACAGAAGTCAAAAACGAACTTGCGCGTCTCGAATACCGCAAATCCTGCTGCCGTACGGCGGAACTCGCCGCCCTGCTTCGCATGGATGCAACGATTGTTTTCGGGCGTCAGCATACGTTCGGTTTGAATTTTAAAACGGAAAATGCAGCAGTTGCGCGCAAGACGATCCTTTTATTAAAGGAAGAAGGAAAAGTCGCGACGGAAATCACGGTCCGTCGTTCTCTTCGTCTGCAAAAGCGCAATACGTATATGGTGCGTGTCGTGCCGTCACCGCAAGTCACGCAGCTGCTCGAACATCTCGGGTTCCTGCATGACGAGAGTCTCAATATGGAAACGGACATGCCGCTTTTGCGGCGTTCGTGCTGCCGCGTTGCGTATCTGCGC
>CACXCC010000124.1 GCA_902766015.1 uncultured Veillonellaceae bacterium | reverse complement strand
CGCCGTTTTTTGTTGTGTATTCGTTCTACACATGACAATGCGCATGCTCTCTTCCGGCAGTTGAAGACATCGCTGCATAACAAAAACGCTTCCGCGCGGCGTTTCCGTCTGCGAAAGCGTTTGACAATCCTTGATTCTAAGATTCATCCGTTCATACTGCCCGTGCGGTATCCGTCAAGGTCGAGGGCGGCATAACGAAAGCCGCAGCCATGGAGATACTGCGCGATCTTCGTGCGTGTGTCAGCATCGGCGAATCGTTTCATGTCATCCGGCAGCAATTCGATGCGCGCGAGATCACCGTGAACACGCACGCGGAGCTGCGTGAACCCGAGACTGTGCAGGAAAACCTCGGCGCGATCGACGCGGGCAAGCGCTTCCTGCGTCAACGTATCGCCGTAAGGGAAACGCGAGGCGAGACATGCCGCCGACGGTTTATCCCACGTTGCAAGGCCGAACTCATGTGAAAGCGCGCGAATGTCAGCCTTATGCAGTCCCGCTTCGTGCAAAGGACTCCGAACGCCGAGTTCGCTGAGAGCTTTGCGTCCCGGACGGTAATCGCCGTCATCGTCAACGTTCGTCCCGTCAACGAGTACGTAGTTCCCTTCCTTCTTCGCAAGCTCCGTAAAGAACGAAAAGAGCGCGTGCTTACAGAGATAGCAGCGGTCCTTCGGATTTTCGCGAATGCCTTTGACACTCAGCACGTCAGCCTTGTGAATGATATGACGAATGCCTTCCTTTGCGCAGAACGCTTTCGCCTCGGCGACATCACGCGGCGGCACGAAACATGACACGGCCGTAAACGCGATAACCTCAACATTTGACGTCAACTGCGCGGCCCTGACGAGAAACGTCGAGTCAACACCGCCCGAAAACGCGACGGCAACGCGCCCCATCTGATGCAAAATCGCCTGCAGGTTCTCCCACTTTTGCTGTAATCCCTGATCCATATGTTATCCCTTCTGTCATGCTATGTTTTCTATACTTTCTCCATTATACCCAATTGACGTCAATCTGCAAAGTATCGATTGCGGCCAATCGGGGATTTTACAAAATGACGGCAGGATTACAGCCGCCCTTGGCGAATTTAAACAGTACGAAACAGAACGAATTAGGGAAGTGATTGACGTGTTTGATAACCTGCACCGGTTTGCCGATAAGCTCTCGTACTTTTTTATTGCCTTCGCGATTTATCTTATCATCCGCGCGATCGCGATCTGCATGACAGCGCCTCTTGTCATCGTGCTGCTCTATCTTTCGATCGCGGTTTCCCTGCTCGCGAGCAATATACCGCAGGTTATTGACATTCCGCTGCATTACGCTTACCCCGTGCGCTGCGTCGAATATTTTACGTTCGCGGTCGCCGTCATCTGTTTCATCGTCGTCTGCATGCATCAACTGCTGATCTGACGCGTCAATTTGACACAAGAAAGCTCCCGTTTCCGGATGGAACGAACCCATCCCCGAAGCGGGAGCTTTTTTGACGTCAATTATTTTTCGAGCTGCGCGGATGCGGCATCCCAGCCGACCTGCAGAGCTTTTTTGTTCTGGTCAATCGTATGAGGCGGTACACGGTTGGCGACGGCCTGCTGGATCGTCTCGAACGAAACGATGCCCGTGATGCGCACGAGAGCGCCGAGGGCGACAATGTTCGCAAAGAGTTTGCGACCGCACTGTTCGACGGCGAGACGCGTAATCGGGATTTTGACCGTATGCGGGAACGCCGGAACTTCGGGAACGAGATCCTCGTCAACGACGAGCAGTCCTTCCGGATTGAGGTCCTTATAATATTTATCCGCCGCTTTCTGCGTCAGGGCAAGGACGAGATCCGGGACGATGACATGCGGATGATAAATCGGCTGATCGTCAATGATGACTTCGGACTTTGACGCACCGCCGCGCGCCTCAGGTCCGTAAGACTGCGACTGAACTGCCTGCTTGCCTTCCGAAACCGCGGCTTCGGCAAGGATAATGGCGGCCGTGATAACGCCCTGACCGCCCGAACCGGATAATCTGAGCTGTTTTCTCATTTCTTTGCCCCCCCTGCACGTTCGATGACTTCGTCGTATGCCGTGTCATAGTCAATGTCGGACTGGCTGTAGAACAGGCCGATCGGGAATTTCTCGCCCGTTTTCTTTTCATCCGGCAGTTTGTCCCATGCGGCTTTCATGACGGCATTATCGCGCATCCACATCATCATGTTCGCCGGGCTGCCCATACGATTCTTGCGGCCGTAAGCCGTCGGGCACTGGACAAGAGCCTCGATGAACGAGAACCCTTTGTTGTCAAGTCCGCCTGCGATCATATTGACGAGATGCGGCACATGATACGCCGTCGAGCGCGCCACGTACGTTGCACCTGCGGCCTGCGCGAGTTTGCACGCGTCAAATGTACGGTCAACACTGCCGTACGGGGCTGTCGTTGCCTTTTTCCCGACCGGGGTCGTCGGCGAAGCCTGTCCGCCTGTCATGCCGTAAATATTGTTGTTAAAGAGAACGACCGTCAAGTCAACATTACGACGGCAGCCGTGGATGAAATGGTTTCCTCCGATCGCCGTGCAGTCGCCGTCACCCGTAATGACAATGACATTGAGATCCGGACGTGCGAGTTTAATGCCCGTGGCAAACGGAATCGCGCGGCCGTGAGCCGTATGGAGCGTGTCAAAATTCATATAACCCGAAGCGCGCGAGGAACAGCCGATACCGGAAACGATGACCGTATTATCCTGCGTAAAGCCCGGTTTCTTTTCGATCGCCTGAACGATCGCTTTCATCGCAATGCCGTTGCCGCAGCCGGGGCACCAGAGATGCGGCAGGTGATTTTGACGGAAATATTTTTCATAACTTCTTTCGATCATTTTACTGCCTCCCCGCAAAGTGCTGCGATCTGCGACTCAATCTCATCCGGCTCGAACGCCTGCATATTGTACTTGCCGCAGAATTCCACCGGGCATGCACCTGCTGCGGCGCGCGTGACTTCCTGGACAATTTGGCCGTAATTGAGCTCCGCAACAAGGATTCCTTTGACCTGTTTTGCGAGTGCCGCAACGGCTTTATCTGCAAACGGCCAGATCGTCTTGAGGCGCAGCATACCGACTTTGAGGCCTTTTTTGCGTGCCTCGAGAACGGCTTCGTACGCCGTGCGGGCCGTTCCGCCGAATGCGACAACGGCATAATCCGCGTCATCGAGGAAATAACTTTCCGTCTTGACGATCTCATCCTCGGCGCGCGCGATTTTCTCGTGCAGGCGGCGAATCGAGTCAGCCGTGACTTTCGGGCTGCCGACCGGGAAACCCGTGTCATCGTGAACGAGGCCCGTGACATGAATCCGGTAGCCTTTGCCGAAATCAGCGACATTCGGGACGAGATCTTCGTCCGGCTCAAACGGTTCATATCCCTCGGCGCGCGTCTTTTTCGGCTGACGGCGCGGATAAATTTCGATCTCGGACGGATCCGGGAGTTCGACATTTTCGCGCAGATGACCGACAACTTCGTCCATGAGCAGGATAACCGGCGTACGGAAACGCTCGGAAAGATTGACGGCTTCGATCGTCATGTCATACGTCTCGCGGACACTCCACGGAGACAGCGCAATCATCGGATGATCGCCGTGCGTGCCCCAGCGGACCTGCATGACGTCACCTTGTGACGGCGCAGTCGGCTGACCCGTCGAAGGACCGACACGCTGAACATCGACCAGAACGCACGGGATCTCCGCCAATGCCGCATAGCCGATGAGTTCCTGTTTCAGCGAAAAACCCGGGCCGCTCGTCGCGTCCATCGATTTTGCACCCGCGAGCGAAGCGCCGAGAATCGCACCCATACTCGCGATTTCATCTTCCATCTGGACAAATTTACCGCCGACTTTCGGAAGCAAACGTGCCATCGTTTCGGCTACTTCCGTCGACGGCGTAATCGGATAACCGGCGAAAAAGCGGACTCCGGCCGCAATCGCGCCTTCGGCGCAGGCTTCATTTCCCTGCATCAGTCTCGCCTTGCTCATTTCGCAGCCTCCTTTACTCGATCGACAAAAATCGCAAAATCCGGGCAGCGCAGCTCGCACTGACCGCAGGCAATACAGGCTTCGCCGTTCACGACACGGACTTTGCCGAGTTCGTCAAGAGCCAGCACCTGCTTCGGACAAAACGCGACACAGATGCCGCAGCCCTTGCAGCGCGCCATTTTAATGGAGATATCCGACTTCATATCTTACCCTCCCTGACAACATCCCGTCATCCGTCAAATGACATGGACACATACAACACATTTATAGGTAACATCTTAACAGAATACCGGCGAAAAATCCAGCATTCTGTAACATTTAAGGAAACAAATGTCCGTATATTGTATATTCCCGGAAAACCGGCACTCAGCGGTCGTTTTTCATTCCCTTTTACGAACAAATTCGACTTTTTTTGCAAAAATCCTGTCAGAATCTTTCCTGTTCAGGCAGGAAGTTTGACGGTCAAACGCCAATATAAAAGATAGAATCATCGCTATCAGGAAAATCACCCCGCGACGACTGTTGACGGTCAACGCGGGCAGGGAGGATATTTACATGCAGAATTTTACGTTTCAAACCCCGACGGAAATCGTCTTCGGCCGTGACGCCGAATTGCAGGTCGCCAAGAAAATCCGCGCCTACGGCGGACATCGCGTTTATCTCGTTTACGGCGGCAACAGCGCGATCAAAACAGGTCTGCTCTCGCGCGTCGAATGTCAATTGACGGCCGAAGGACTCGCATTCCAGGTTCTCGGCGGCGTACGCCCGAATCCGCGTCTTTCGCTCGTCCGCGAAGGCATCCGCGAAGCCATCGCGTTCGAATGTGACTTCATCCTCGG
>CACXCC010000123.1 GCA_902766015.1 uncultured Veillonellaceae bacterium | reverse complement strand
GACATAAGGTATAATATCG
Source organism: uncultured Veillonellaceae bacterium (assembly GCA_902766015.1). Classification (GTDB taxonomy): domain Bacteria; phylum Bacillota; class Negativicutes; order Selenomonadales; family Selenomonadaceae; genus RUG11126. Next base: position 3,416 of record CACXCC010000123.1, on the reverse strand, counting down.
GCATATATTGTGAACGGATAACGTGGAAAAATACTATATCTTGCGGTTTCTTACGAAATTGTAGAGGGTACAAAAACGGTGATGTCCGACGATATGAACGCCGTAGCCGTCCGTTAAAAGCAGAAATTCGACGCAGTTGTCATGGCTGTGCATGGCACGCGGCATCGAGGTATAATCCCCTTTCGCGTGGTAAATGGTCAGAAGCTCCGGACAGGTTCCCTTCGCGAAGCTGGAATGAAATTTCGAGCGGTTAAACGCCATGACGTCACATCCTTTTGCATGAATTCTTTTTATCTTAGTAATATTATAACGGCTTTTTCGGGATTTGGACACGGCGATGACAAAAAAGTGCAAGTCCGCTCGGCGAAATGAGAAAAATTGACGCGATTCCGGACAAGAAGCTGGATGCCGCAACCGTATTGTTCCGTTATAATAAAGCCATAATCAATCAAGAAACAGAGCCAACAAAGAAGAAATAGGAGGAAACAAATCATGGCTATTCATATTACCGGAGCCCCGTGCTGCTGGGGTGTCGACGATGTCAAGAACCCGTACCTGCCGCCCTGGCAGAAAGTTCTCTATGAAGCGGGCCAGGCCGGTTATGCTGCTATCGAGCTCGGACCGTACGGTTTCCTGCCGATCGACATCGATGTTGTCAGCGCAGAGCTCAAGAAAAACAACATCTCGATCGTTGCCGGCACGATCTTCGATGATCTCGTCGACGAAGGCAACTACGAGAACGTGTTGAAACAGGTCGATGACATCTGCGGCATCATCACGAAGCTGCCGAAACTGCCGTTTGAAGACGGCCAGCATTTCCCGGCTCCGTACTTGACGGTCATGGACTGGGGCCACGATGAACGCGATTATGCGGCAGGCCACAGCGATCGTTCCCCGCGTCTCCCGAAAGAGAAATGGGACGGTATGATGCGTCACATCCGCGGCATTGCCGAAGCGGCCAAGAAATGGGGCGTCCGCGCCGTCGTTCATCCGCACGCAGGCGGCTACATCGAGTTCGCCGATGAAATCGACAAACTCGCCGAGGATATCCCGTACGATGTCGCAGGCCTTTGCCTTGACACGGGTCATCTCTACTATTCGGGCATGGATCCGGTCGAATGGCTCCGCAAATACGCAGACCGCCTCGATTACATCCATTTCAAAGATATCAACCCGGTTGTTTACAAACAGGTTCTCAGCGAACACATCCGCTTCTTCGAAGGCTGCGGTAAAGGTTCGATGTGCCCGATCGGTACGGGATGCCTCGATTATCCGGCCATCTACAAACTGCTGACGGAAGAACTGCACTACGCCGGCTACATCACGATCGAGCAGGAACGCGATCCGCGCAACTCGGCAACGAGCCTGCGTGACGTCAAACAGAGCCTTGACTATCTGAAGAAAATCGGTTTCTGATTCCGGGCTGAGCGGGCGGCAAAATCCATGATCACCACCACCACGATAAAAATGGAGAACTGTTAAACCTGCCGCCCCGGCAACGGAATTTGATATAAAGTTTTATCCTAACTCGTTTCTTTTCAACTTGCGTTATATTATATGAACAACATATCAGGAGGAATTTTAAATGATTAACGGCGAAAAAGTATTAGACCATCCGATTCGTTGGGGCATGATCGGCGGCGGCCGCGGCAGCCAGATCGGCTACATTCATCGCTCTTCGGCACTGCGTGACCGTTCGTTCCAGCTCGTTGCCGGTGCATTTGATATCAACCCGGAACGCGGCAAAGATTTCGGTGTCAGCCTCGGCGTTGATCCGGACCGCTGCTACACGGACTACAAAGAAATGTTCGCGAAAGAAGCTCAGCGTCCGGACGGAATCGAAGCCGTCACGATCGCTACGCCGAACCGTTTCCACTATGAGATGTGCAAAGCCGCTCTCGAAGCCGGCCTGCATGCAGTCTGCGAAAAACCGCTCTGCTTCACGTACGCAGAAGCTCAGGAACTCGAGAAACTCGCTGACGAAAAAGGCCTCGTTGTCGGCGTAACGTACGGTTACTCCGGACATCAGCTCATCGAGCAGGGCCGTCAGATGGTTCTCCACGGCGACCTCGGCGAAATCCGCATCATCCGCATGCAGTTCCCGTTCGGCGCTTACAATACGCCGGTTGAACAGGTCAACGGTGCAGCCGCATGGCGCATGGATCCGAAAAAAGCCGGCCCGTCCTTCGTCCTCGGCGATGTCGGTACGCATCCGCTTTTCCTCGCGGAAGCTATGGTCCCGGGTTTTGAGATCGAAAACCTCATGTGCCTGACGAAATCCTTCATCCCGACGCGTCAGCTCGAGGATAACGCCTTCGTTCTCATGAACCTCAAAGGCGGTGCACAGGCTACGTCCTGGTCTTCCGCAATCAACTGCGGCGCGCTCCACGGCCAGAAAGTCCGTATCATCGGTTCGAAAGCTTCGATCGAATGGTACGATGAGCGCCCGAACCAGCTGTCCTATGAAATCGAAGGCCAGCCGGTCCAGATCCTTGAACGCGGCGGTGCTTACCTCTATCCGGAAGCACGCGAAGAAGACCGTATCAGCGGCGGCCACACGGAAGGTCTGTTCGATGCATGGTCCAACCTCTATCGCCGTTTCGCGATGGCGATGGAAGCTGCGAATAAAGGTGAGAAGATCAACTTCTGGTATCCGGATGTTCATGCAGCCGCTCACGGTGTTAAATGGGTTGAGAAGTGCGTTGAGTCCGCGAAGAACGGTTCGACGTGGGTTAAGTTCTGATTTCGCTGCGCCGATTACCAACTGCTATATATGGGAATTCCGCCGCCTGTCTTGCCGGACAGGCGGTCTTTTTTTGTCAAAATTTGGCGGAGGGGAGGGCGGGGCAGGAGTGCGGGGTCCCCGGGGATTACGGTGGGAAAGACGGGGACGCGGGGGCTGATCCCGTTTCCCGGCTGCCCGATAAAAAAGTACCGTTTTCGCTTAATTTAGTCGCCCTGAATCAAATCGCTGCGCTAAAACAATTCAGGGCTCCGTGCGAAAACGGTATTTTTTTATCTCCTGCAGCAAGGTCAGCAGGATCAGCCCCCGCGTCCCCTTACTTTTCTGTCGAAAAGGGACAGGGTACGCGCTCCTGCCCCTTACGTTTCGTTGTCAATGTCAACGGGATAGCCCCGGCTTTACTTCAATGCATCCTTCAGAGCCGTTTCAACCTCATCTTTTGACGCGCGGAACGTTCCCTGTACCATTTCGGGTTTGCCGCCGCCGCGGCCGTTTAAGGCTTTGTTGAGTTCTTTGGATGCGGCGCGCAGGTCAATCGTGCGGCTTGCGAGGACGTAATGGTAGTTGCCGTCAACTCCTGTCAAAATCGCACAGCTGTGGCCCGCGTCGGCGAGTGTTTCACAGGCCTGACGCAGAACGACGGATTCGAGATCCTGTTCAAAGCGGATAATGG
>CACXCC010000122.1 GCA_902766015.1 uncultured Veillonellaceae bacterium | reverse complement strand
TCAATCGCGATAACTGAACCTTGTTTCAAAGAAAATCTCCTCCTGACTTAATGCTGCAGACGTGCGAGCGTATCGTAAAAGACCGGGTACGAAATGTTGACGCAGGCGCCGTTGTCGAGCGATACGCCTTTTGCCGCCGTTCCGAGAACGGCGAGCGACATCGCCATACGATGATCATCGTACGTATGGCACTCTGCCGTTTGCAAGGCGCAGCCGCCGCGGATGACGAGCCCGTCTGCACTTCCTTCGACGGATCCCGGCGCGATTTTATTGTATTCGTCAACAACGGCCTGCAAACGATCCGTCTCTTTGACGCGAAGTTCACCGGCACCCGTGATGACGGTTTCCCCGTCCGCAAACAGCGCGGCGACGGCAATAATCGGGATCTCGTCGATGAGGCGCGGCATGATTTCCGCACCGAACGACGTACCGTGCAGTTTTGCCGCACGTACGCGGATATCTGCCGCCGGTTCTCCCCCGCTCGTCCGTTCATTTTCGATCGTCAAATCCGCACCCATGGCCTGAAGGACGTCAATGATGCCCGTGCGCGTCGGGTTCATGCCGACATTGCGCAGAACGATCTCGCTTCCCGGGATGATACTCCCCGCGACAAGCCAATAGGCGGCAGAACTGATGTCACCCGGTACTTCGATCTCGGCCGGCGCCGTCAATTTTTCGACGGGATCGACCGAAACGGCCGTACCTTCGCGTTTGACGTCAACACCGAATGCTTTGAGCATGCGTTCCGTGTGATCGCGGGAAACGAACGGCTCGACAACCGTCGTCGTCCCGTGTGCATAAAGGCCGGCGAGTAAAATCGCCGATTTGACCTGAGCACTCGCAACGGGGCTCTGATATGTAATCCCGTGCAGACCTTCCCCGACCGGCACGATCGTGAGCGGCAGTTTCGTATTGTTTTCGCGGCCGTAGATTTCCGCGCCCATCTGAGTGAGCGGCTTAATGACACGTCCCATCGGGCGGCGATGCAGGGAAGCATCCCCCGTAAATGTCGTCAAAAACGGCTGCGCCGCCATGAGTCCCGTCATCAGGCGCAGGGTCGTCCCGGAATTGCCGGCATCGAGAATCGTCTGCGGCTCATGCAGTCCGTGCATGCCGTGGCCTTTGACCGTCAATTCCGTATCACTCGCGAATTCGATATCGGCGCCCAAGGCACGGAAGCAGGCCGCTGTTGACAGGCAATCCTGCGCATGCAGGAAATTCGTAATATGAACCGGCGTACTGCCGAGGCTCGAGAAAATAATACTGCGATGGGATACCGATTTATCTCCCGGAATCCGGATTTCTCCGTGCAGTCCCTGCTGCGCGGCATTGATGTTCATTTCTTTCATAATAGGCTCCCTTCTCAATCCTGCCAAGCACTCCAGCATCCTGCCGCCGCGCCCATGGAAAACGCGGCCTGCAGGTTATAACCGCCCGTGTACGCGTCAACATCCGTGACTTCTCCGGCAAAATACAGGCCGGGGACCAGTTTTGATTCCATCGTTTTCGGGCTGATTTCCTTAACGTCAACGCCGCCGGCCGTAACAATGGCTTCGGCGAGCGGACGTGTTTTCGTAATCGTGAGCAGTAAATGCTGCAGCGTGTCAACGAGGCGATGACGTTCTTCGGCTTTCAGCTGGTTGACGGGTTCATCCTCGTCGAGAAACGCCGCGTCGAGTACGGGTCCGATGAGTTTATGCGGCAACAGATCAACGAGTGCATTTTTGAGTTGTTTGCGCTGATACGTCACGAGATCGCGCTGCAGGCGTGCATCGAGTTTTTCCGGCGTCAAAGCCGGTTTCAGGTTCAGCGAAAGCTCGACGACATGCGATCCTTCATTCAGATAAAGCGCGGCTTTTCGGCTCAACGAGAGAATGATCGGACCCGTCACTCCGAAATGCGTAAACATCATTTCGCCGAACATGTCCTGCACGGGCTCGCCGTCAACGAGCATCGTCACGCGGACATTGCGCAGGGAAAGCCCCTGCACGTCTTTGACCCAGTCTTCTTCCGTTTCGAGCGGGACGAGCGACGGCGTGAGCGGTACGATCGTATGACCGAGTTCTTCCGCCATGCGGTAGCCGTCACCCGTTGAACCGGTTCCCGGATACGAGGCTCCGCCTGTCGTCAAAATGACAGCATCGCTGTGCATGACGGCTCCCGTTTCCAATACGACGCCCGAAACATATCCGTTTTCGCGGAGAATATGCTTCACGGGCGACTCCGTCAAAATCGTGACGCCGAGTTCGTGGAGACGATGTACGAGCGCGTCAACCGCATCCTGTGCCTTGTCACTGACGGGAAAGACGCGCTGACCGCGTTCGACTTTGACGGGAACGCCTTCGTCTTCGAAGAACTGCATGACATCATGATTGTCAAACGCACGCAGCGAACTGTTCAAAAACGGTCCGTTGCCGTGAATATTCTTGAGGATCTCCGTCACGTCGGCGGCGTTTGTGATATTGCAGCGTCCTTTACCGGTAATCATCATTTTCCGGCCCGGACGCTTCATTTTCTCAAGGAGCGTAACTTCTGCGCCGTTTTCCGCGGCTTTGACCGCCGCCATCATGCCGGCAGGTCCCGCTCCGATAACGATAATTTTCTTCATACTTTCACCCCGGCCAAGCCGTACAATGCGGCGACTTCTTTTGACGTCAACGTGCGCCGAGCTCCCTCTTTGACGCCGGCGAGTGTCAAGCCCGCGAAGCGCACGCGCTTCAGCCTGCGCACGTCGCAGCCGACTGCCGCAAACATCCGGCGAACCTGACGATTTCGCCCTTCATGGATCGTCAGCGCCGCACGGTTTCTGCCGTTTGACGTCGGCAAAATTTCGAGCTGCGCCGGGGCCGTCATGCCGTCATCGAGACGAATGCCGCGGCGGAGTCGTTCCTGTTTTTCCGGCGTCAGGTCACCGTCATAATCCGCCTCATACGTCTTTTCGACCTCGTAGCGCGGATGCAGCAGTCCGTTCATGAGCGTCCCGTCATTTGTCAAAAGCAGCAGTCCCTGCGTGTCAAAGTCAAGCCGCCCGACGGGATAAATGCGCTCCGGTACATCGCGGAAATAATCGAGCACGGTACGGCGCCCGCGATCGTCATGCGCCGTCGAAACACAGCCGCGCGGTTTGTTGAAGAGAAAATAAACCTTCCGCTCGGGAGCGCCGATCGGTACGCCGTCAACGGCGATTTCGTGCGCGGCGGGATCGACCTTAACGCCGAGTTCCGTCACCGTTTGACCGTCAAGCGTCACACGTCCCGCGAGGATCAGCCCCTCGGCCGCCCGACGTGACGCGATCCCGGCCCGGCTGATGATTTTCTGCAGTCGTTCTTCCATATTCGATGCTCCTCAGCGCCAGAATCCGTTCAGCAGACGGTTGAATGCTTTCTTGATCGCAAGGAAAAATGACTTCTGTTCAATGCTTTCCGCAGCGACAAGATCGGCGGACGCGACTTCTTCCCCGTCATGTTTGATGACAAGTCGGCCGACGACATCGCCTTCCTTAACCGGCGCCTTGATAAAATGCGGCAGATTGATTTCGCGCTCATACCCCATCGTATCGCCTTTGACATCAGGCAGAACAAGCGAATCGGCAATGCGGACTTTTACACTGTCTTTGCGCCCCGAAACGACCGGGACTTCGGCGACGATTTCGCCTTTATTGGCGAGGCAGTTTGGCTCAACCTGGTCAAATCCGTAATCGAGCAACGCAATCGAGTCATTCCACATATAAACGCTGTCGAGTACAACGGCGACGAGCTGGATGCCGTCACGTTCCGCTCCCGAAACGAGGCATCGTCCCGCCGCATCGGTATAGCCGGTTTTGACCCCGTTGCCGCCGCGATAAAGCCAGAGCATTTGATTTTCGTTGCGCAGACGATGTTCCGGATCGCGCACCCACTGGAAATTCTTTTCCTTGATGCTGACGGTTTCCTTAAATCCCGGCACACTGTACCCGTAAGCCGCAATGAGCGCGAGATCGTGCGCCGTCGTATAGTGATTTTCATCCGGCAGGCCGCTCGAGTTGACAAATGACGTATCCGTTGCGCCGATGTCATGCGCTTTTTCCGTCATCATCGCGGCAAACGCGTCAACGGAACCCGCGATATGCTCGGCAATCGCGACCGTCGCGTCATTTCCCGACACCATCATCATGCCTTCGAGCAGATCGCCGAGACGGATCTTGTCACCCGGTTCCAGCCAAAGCGTCGAACCTTCCGTTCCCGCCGCCGTCTTGCTGACCGTCACAATATCGTCCGGGTCGGCATTTTCGAGTGCCACGATAAGCGTCATCATTTTCGTCGTACTCGCCGGGAAACGGCGTGCATCCATGTCGCGCTGGTAAATGATGCGTCCCGTTGCCGCATCCATGACAACAGCCGAACGCGCCGTCAGATTTTGGAGCGGATCATCGGGACTGACAAAGAGTCCCGGTATTTCCGGACGCGGTAATTGCTTGATTTCCGCCGAAGCAGACGGAAGAGAAAATGAAGCGGCGGTAATGCAGACAGCCAGACATGCCGCAACGGCTTTGCCGATATATGTTTTGTGTGAGACCAACTTTTCGACTCTCCTAATTGAAATTTTACATTTATTCTACCATTGCCCTCCGCCCTTGGCAATGCGGGAGGACAAAAGCAACGTTCTTCTGACGTCAGCGTTTTTTGACCGAAGCGGCACCGAGCAGGTCATTGAGGGCATCAAGCGTCTTGTCCTCATCATCGAGCCAGCACGACTGCGGCAGTTTCTGCCAGCCGCCCAGTCCGTGCACGTAAACGGGAAGTTCACCGTGATGCGACGCGGCGAGTTGCGTGATTTTGACACGTGCCGACGCTTCATCGTCGCGCGGTAAAAGCAGATAATATTCGGGCAGATACGTCGTCAAAGGCCAGATTTTATCCGCGAGCAGTTTGACTTCTTCATCGGTGCAGTCCGCATGACCCTGAATAACGAGCGGCGTATCCGGAACGAGCTGATTGACATTCTGATAGAACGTGCGCGGGAACACCGTGACTTCCATCTGACCCGTAAAATCCTCGATCGTCGCAAAACACATCGTATCACCTTTTTTCGTCGTGATACGCCGCGAGGCAATGAGCATGCCGCCGATGCGGATGACCTGTTTGTCGCGGATGTTTCCTTCTTTGAGTGAGCGGATTGACGGCAGATTCGCGAGTTTGCGCGCGTAATCGTCGAGCGGATGACCCGTGATGTAGAACCCCGTCGCTTCCTTTTCCCAATTCAAAAGTTCACGTTTCGGCGCTTCGGGGATGTCCGGCAGGGTCAAATCGGCGGCCGCACTGATGACGTCATCGCCGAACAGCCCGATTTGACCGCTCGCCGCGTCTTTCTGTTCCTGCGCGGCCTCCTGCAGGGCGCGGTCGAGGACGGCGAGAAGCTGACTGCGTTTCGCGCCCGTCGAGTCAAACGCACCGCAGCGGATCAGGCTTTCCGTCAAACGCTTGTTGACGACGCGCATATCGACGCGGCGGCAAAAGTCAAGTAATGACCGGAACGGTCCGCCCGCGCGCCGTACTTCCGTGACGTTTTTGATCGCGGCCTCGCCGACATTGCGAACGGCCGCAAGCCCGAAACGGATCGCTTCACCGTCGACACTGAACATTGCCTCACTCGCGTTGATATCCGGCGGCAGGATCTTGAGGTTCATTTTATGACAGATTTCGAGGTAGTTCGGCACTTTCTGCGAGTCCATGACACTTGTGAGCATTGCAGCCATGAATTCCTGCGGAAAATGCGCCTTGAGATACGCCGTCTGCCACGCAACATATGCATATGCCGCACTGTGTGACTTGTTGAAACCGTAATCGGCAAAATGCGTCAACAGGTCAAACATCTGGTTCGCGAGCCCCGCGTCAATGTCATGCTCCGCACAGCCTTTGAGGAAATTCTCCTTCTGTGCCATCAGGATCTCGTGCTTTTTTTTGCCCATGGCGCGGCGCAGAATATCGGCCTGACCGAGTGTAAATCCCGCCATCACCTGCACGATCTGCATGACCTGTTCCTGATACAGCACGACGCCGAACGTTTCCTTTAAAATCGGCTCGAGCGAGGGATGCATATAGGTGACCTGTTTACGCCCGTGACGTCCCGCGATAAAATCCTCGACCATGCCGCTGCCGAGCGGTCCCGGGCGGTACAGCGCAACGAGCGGAATGAGATCGGCGAAATCGCGCGGTGCAAGCTGTTTGACGAGTGACGTCATGCCGGAAGACTCCATCTGGAACACGGCGCCCGTTTTGCCGTCGAAGAGCATTTTTGACGTCAGGTCGTCTTCAAGCGGCACATGGTCGATGTCAACCGTGATACCGCGGCTCTTTTTGATGTTTTCGAGCGTATCGCTGATGACCGTCAACGTACGCAGGCCGAGAAAGTCCATTTTGAGCAGGCCGAGTTCTTCGACGTGGTCTTTGTCATATTCCGTGACGAGCGTGCCGTCCGAGATTGACACGGGCAGGTAATCCGTCAACGGATTGCGCGCGATCACGACGCCGGCCGCATGGGTCGAAGAATGACGCGGCAGTCCCTCGAGACGGCGTGCCATGTCAATGACGCGTTTCGCTTCGTCGTTCGTCTCGTAGAGATTGCGAAAATCCGCCGATTCCTGCAGCGCCTTGTCGAGCGTGATCTTGAGCTCATTCGGCACGAGTTTGGCAATATCGGAAACATCGGCGTACGGCATATTGAGCGCACGACCGACATCGCGGATCGCGCCTTTTGCCGCCATCGTACCGAACGTCACGATCTGCGCGACGTGATCATAGCCGTACCGTTTTTTGACGTATTCGATGACCTCACCGCGGCGGATGTAGCAGAAGTCAACGTCAATATCCGGCATCGTCACGCGTTCCGGATTGAGGAAACGCTCAAAGAGAAGATCGTATTTTAAGGGATCGATACTCGTGATGCCGAGAATATACGCGACGATACTTCCCGCCGCCGAACCGCGCCCCGGTCCCACGGCAATGCCCTGACTGCGCGCGTAATTGATAAAATCCCAGACAATGAGGAAATAACTGTCATATCCCATCGAATGAATGATGCCGAGTTCGTAATGCAGGCGCTTCATGACCGTTTCATCGGGATCCGGGTAGCGTTTTTTGAGATTTTCTTCGCAGAGATGATGCAGATACGCCTCGTCGTCCTTAAACGGCGCCGGAATCGGATAATACGGCAGCTGAATATGGCCGAACTCGAAATCGACCCGGCAGCGCGCCGCGATTTTCTCCGTGTTGGCGAGCGCTTCCGGATACGCGGCGAACAATTTCTCCATCTCTTCCGGTGACTTCAGATAGTAATCGTCACTGTTAAAGCGCATGCGGTCCGGATCGTCGACGGTTTTGCCCATCTGAATGCAGAGCAGAATATCGTGGAATTCGCTGTCCTCGCGGCGTACGTAATGTAAATCGTTTGTCGCGACGAGTCCCGCGCCATATTTGCGCGCGAGTTTGACGAGTCCCGCCGTCGCCTTTTTCTCCTCCGGCATGCCGTGATCCTGAATCTCGAGGAAAAAATTCTCCTTGCCGAAAATCCCCTGATATTCCTGTACGAGCAGTTCCGCGCGCTCCATATTGTCGCGGATAATCGCCTGCGGGATCTCGCCGGCAACGCACGCCGAAAGGCAGATAAGTCCTTCGTGGTACTTTCGCAGCAGTTCTTTATCGATGCGCGGCTTGTAATACATACCCTCGATGTTTGCAAGTGAAACGAGCTGCACGAGATTGCGGTAGCCCGTCTGGTTTTCCGCCAGCAAAATCAGATGATAATATTTGATGCCGTCAATCTCGCGGCGGTCCTGACGTGCTCCCGGCGCAAGATAGACTTCACAGCCGATAATCGGCTTGACGCCCTGTTTTTTCGCTTCTTTATAAAAATCGATCACGCCGTACATATTGCCGTGATCGGTAATCGCAATCGCGTCCATGCCTTCGTCTTTAACCGCGCGGATGAGATCCGGAATGCGGCTCGCTCCGTCGAGCAGGCTGAACGAAGTATGTACGTGCAAATGAGTAAACGCCATAGTTTCCCTCCTGTTTTGTCCGATGTATTTATTATAACGCGGCACTCTCTTGAAAAGAAGACCGTCTGTGAAATTTCCGTCCCTACCCAACGCGGCGCCGCTGTTGTATAATAGACATTGTGTTCCTACACTTACGATTCACCAACGATTACGGAAAGGAGCCGTGCCTCCGCGGCACGGGTTGATTATGCATCAGTATCTCTTTTATATCGGTCAATTTCCGATCCGCACGTACGGAACGGTTCTCGCCCTCGCCATCATTCTCGCAACGGGAGTCGGCTATTTCCTCGCGAAACAGGACGGACGCGGTTACGAAAAACATATCGCCGACATGGGCATTTACTGCGGCATCGCCGGACTCATCGGCGCGCGTCTCTGGGATGTGTTCTTCTTCGACTGGGATTATTATTCCATGCACCTCACGGAGCTTTTTAACGTTTGGCAGGGCGGCATGGCCGTTCAGGGCGGCGTTTTGCTCGGCGTCATCACAGGCGTCATTTATTCGATCCGTCACAAACTTGACACATTACACTTCATGGATGTGCTTGCGCCGGCCATTATCCTCGGACAGTCTCTCGGGCGCTGCGCCAATCTCCTCAACGGTGACGCGTTCGGCGCGCCGACGGGAGGACCGTTCGGCATCATTTATCCCGCGACGACCCTCGCGCATCATGTCTACGGGGATCAGCCGCTCTGGCCCGCCGAAGTCTGGGAAGGTCAGCTTGACCTTGCCATTTTTGCCCTGCTTCTCATGTACCGCTGCACCAATCACGCCAGAGGCCAGTGTTTCGCGCTTTATGTCATGCTTTACAGCGCCGCCCGCTTCTTCCTCGAATATTTCCGCGGCGATTACACGGAAAAGTTCCTCGGCCTCATGACGAGTGCGCAGACGACGGCTTCCGTCGCGTTCCTGCTCGCGTTCATCGCGTTCTGGGGACTCAAATTCTACGCAAAAAAAAGCTCCGTCAAACGCGAAGATGTTTGACGGAACCGGATTCTATCGACTATAATAAGAATAGTACGTAAACTTAAAGTAAAGGAGCGGAAACGCGCGTGAAACTCAATGCCAGGCATCTGACCGCAGATTTTTACAACTGCAAGAACAATAAACTGAAAGACATCGACCTCATCGAATCAACCCTGCGGACCATCGCCTTCGAGGCAAACTTTAAAATCCTCAGCATGAGCGCAAGGATTATCGAACGCAATCATCACGACACATTCGTCGCCATCCTCGAACAGGGCCATATCAGCCTGCACGTTTATCCGGAGCTGAAGTACGTCGCCTCCGATATCTACCTCTGCGAAGAAGCCGCCGATCCGGAAACGATCGCGCGCGGCCTGCGCAAATTCTTCAAACCGGACAAGATGAAAACGACGCTCCTCAAACGAGGCGATTTCGGTTCGCCGAAGGAACTCCGTCCCCGTGTCAAAACGCACGTCGCACCGCTGCGCCGTATCCATAATACGGGCGCCAAGGTCGGTGCCAAAGTCATCCGTGTCCTCGCACGGCGCAAACACAACGGTTAACACTGCAAGAAAAAATACTGCATCGCATGATGCAGTATTTTTTTGCCCGTTTTTAAGCGCCGGCAGCCAGCAGAGATTCGATTTTCGTCTTGATAACGTCCAGGGCAACGTCATTGAGGCCGCTGTTCAGGATGAGATCGGCAAACGTCTTCGTCGGCTCGACGTAGAGATAATGCATCGGCTTGACGGTCGTCAGATACTGTTCCATGACATTTTCGATCGTGCGGCCGCGCTCCTTGACGTCACGCGTGACACGGCGCAGGATACGCTCATCGGCGTCAGCCTCGACAAAGATTTTGATGTCAAAAAGCTTACGCAGACGTACATCCTGCAGGATCAAAATGCCCTCGACGATGATGACGGGGCTCGGCTGAATGACGACAACGTCTTTTGAGCGCGTATGCAGCTTAAAATCGTAAACCGGGCACTCGACACTGCGTCCCGCGCGCAATTCCTGCAGATGTTCCACGAGCAGATCCGTGTCAAGCGAATCCGGATGATCGTAGTTGATATTCTGACGTTCCTCGAGTGTCAAATCATCATGCGGCTTATAGTAATTGTCATGGTACATGACCGTGATTTTGTCACCGAAATGCGCTTTCAGGCGGTTCGTAAACGTCGACTTGCCGGAGCCCGTGCCGCCCGCAATGCCGATAATGGTTGTTTTCATACCGTATGCCCTCTCTTTCCCGCTGTCCGATAATATGTTCATCTCTATTGTAGCACATTCCGCCACTGCGTCAAAATCCGCTGACGTCAATGACACAAAAAAGACGCACCGAAAAACGGTGCGCCTTGACATTCTGTTTTGCCGACGGATTATTCAACCGTGACGGATTTCGCGAGGTTACGCGGTTTATCGACGTCACAGCCGCGCGTAATCGCCGCATAGTAAGCGAGAAGCTGCAGCGGAACGACCGCGAGGAGCGGCTCGAGCAGTTCGTCCGTTACCGGAACATGGATGACATGGTCGACGTATTTGCTGAGTTCTTCGTCGCCGGCCGAGGCAATGCCGATAACGACAGCGTCACGTGCCTTGACTTCTTTGATGTTCGAGAGCGTCTTTTCGTATACGCTCTTCTGCGTTGCAAGCGCGATGACCGGAACACCTTCGACGATCAGGGCGAGCGTGCCGTGTTTGAGTTCACCGGCCGCATACGCCTCGGCGTGGATGTAGGAAATCTCCTTCAGCTTCAGCGCACCTTCGAGGGCAACGTCATAGTCAAGCTGACGTCCGATATAGAACACGTCTTCATTGAAGCCGTAACGTTTTGCAAACGTCTTGATCGGCTCGACATCGGAAAGCGTCTCGCTGATTTGAGCCGGTACATTTTTGAGCTGTGCGATGAGATCGGCGATAAAAGCCGGTTTCTTCGTGCCGAGAATCTGTGCCATATAAAGCGCGAGTACAAAGAACAGAATGAGCTGCGTCGTATAGGCTTTCGTCGAAGCAACGGCGATTTCCGGACCTGCCCACGTATAGAGGACCTGATCGGCTTCACGCGCAATCGACGAACCGACAACGTTCGTCAATGCGAGCGTCTTGGCGCCGCGGCGTTTCGACTCTTTGAGCGCGGCAAGCGTATCACTCGTCTCGCCGGACTGGGAAACGACGATGAGCAGTGTGTTTTCGTCGACGATCGGATCGCGATAACGGAATTCCGAGGCAACATCAACCGTTACCGGAATACGCGCGAGTTTTTCGATGTAGAATTTGCCGACGAGTCCGGCATGATAAGCCGTACCGCAGGCAACGATGTAAATCTTGTTGAACGATTTCAGGTAATCCGCGTTCCATTTCAGTTCATCGAGCGTGATCGTCTGACCGTCTTTCGAGATACGCTGACTCAGCGTGTCGCGGACGGCTTTCGGCTGCTCGTTGATCTCTTTGAGCATGAAATGCTCATAACCGCCTTTTTCCGCGGCTTCGGCATTCCAGTTGACTTCAAAGACTTTCTTCGTCACGGGCTCGCCGCGGCGGTTCATGATCTTGATGGAATCTTTTTTGACAACGGCGAGTTCACCGTCATTGAGGATGAACGTACGACGCGTCCGGTTGATGATCGCCGGGATATCCGATGCGATAAAGTTTTCCCCGTTGCCGATACCGATAACGAGCGGGTTGTCCTGTTTCGTGCAGATGAGCGTTCCCGGGTCGCGGCGGCTCATGAAGACGAGCGAATACGAACCTTCGATGCGCTGCAGCACTTCGCGGACGGACGAAACGAAATCGCCGTTATACACTTCTTCGAGCAGATGCGCGACAACCTCGGTATCCGTTTCGGATTTAAAGGCATGGCCGCGTTCGATGAGTTCTTCTTTGAGCGTCAGGTAGTTTTCGATGATGCCGTTATGGACAACAACGAAATCACCCGAGCAGTCCGTATGCGGATGCGCATTAATATCGGACGGACGTCCGTGCGTAGCCCAGCGCGTATGACCGATCCCCGTTGTTCCGACCGGCATATTGCCGCTGATTTTATCCTGCAGGGATGCAAGACGGCCGACGCTCTTTTCGACGCGGATTTTCTGACCGTCATAAACGGCGATACCGGCCGAATCGTAACCGCGGTACTCAAGCTTGGACAGTCCTTCCAGCAGGAAACCGACGGCCTGTTTGTCACCGACATATCCGACAATACCACACATAATAAAAACCTCCTGTAAAACGTACAGGTTTTCCGCCCCGAATCCGGCTTTGTCCGGAGAATCTCTTCCCCGCTTTCACCGTATCTTTCGGCCGGGCAGGCCGGAAGGCATCCGCTGACGTCTCGACAACCTTCTCCTCGTCTTCCTGTATCTGTCAGGAACCAGCGCTAAAAGCTTCCGCTCTTTTTCGTAAAAGGAAAACCGACAATATCTGCCACCTTGTGGCACGTGCCTATTTTACCGTATCCTTACGAATAAGTCAATCAATTGGCGCGCTTCCCTGACATGAACCACAGGAAAAAGAAAAGGCACCACCCCGATGGGGTGATGCCTTTTGTTATTTTCGGTTTGACTGTCAACCTGACGAACCCGAACGGATTACATCATGCCGCCCATGCCGCCGCCCATTCCCGGAGCAGCCGGAGCAGCCGGGGCTTTCTCTTCCGGTTTATCCGTAACGAGCGTTTCCGTCGTCAGGACCATAGAAGCAATGGAAGCAGCATTCTGCAGTGCGGAACGCGTAACCTTTGCCGGGTCAACGATACCGGCTTCGATCATGTCAACATACGTATTTTCGAGAGCGTTGAAGCCGACGCCGTCACCTGCGTTTTTGACGTTGGCGACAACGACCGAACCTTCGAGGCCGGCGTTCTCGGCAATCTGACGAACCGGTTCTTCGATCGCGCGTTTAACGATCTCGACACCGACTTTGACGTCACCTTCGACGTCGAGTTTGTCGAGTGCCGGCAGAATGTCAATGAACGTCGTGCCGCCGCCTGCGACGATACCTTCTTCAACCGCTGCGCGCGTTGCATTCAGTGCGTCTTCGATGCGGTATTTCTTGTCTTTCATTTCGACTTCCGTAGCAGCGCCGATCTCGATGACGGCAACACCGCCGGAGAGTTTTGCCAAGCGTTCCTGCAGTTTCTCTTTGTCGAAGTCAGACGTCGTCTCAGCGATCTGATTTTTGATCTGGCCGACGCGTTCTGCGATTGCGTCTTTATCGCCCATGCCGTCAACAATCGTCGTCTCGCCTTTCGTCGCACGAACCTGACGTGCACGACCGAGGTCTTCGAGCGTAACGCTGTCGAGTTTGCGGCCGAGATCTTCGCTGATGACCGTGCCGCCCGTCAAAATGGCGATATCCTGCAGCATAGCTTTGCGGCGGTCGCCGAAGCCCGGAGCTTTGACGGCAAGAGCCTTGAACGTGCCGCGGAGTTTGTTGACAACGATCGTTGCAAGAGCTTCGCCGTCAACATCCTCAGCGATGATGACAATCTGTTTGCCCTGTTTAACAACCTGTTCGAGAACCGGCAGGATATCGGCAATCGCGGAAATCTTGCGGTCCGTGATGAGGATGTACGGATCATCGAGAACAGCTTCCATCTTGTCCGTATCCGTTACCATGTACGGGGAGATGTAGCCGCGGTCAAACTGCATGCCTTCGACAACGGAGAGGTTCGTGTCCATGGATTTGGACTCCTCAACCGTGATAACACCGTCTTTGCCGACCTTTTCCATTGCCTCGGCGATGAGTTCGCCCGTTTCCTGATCGGCGGAAGAAATCGCGGCAACCTGTGCGATTGCTTCTTTGCCGGCGATCTTCTTGGATTTGTTTTTGATTTCGTCAACGAGTGCTTTGACGGCAAGTTCAATACCCTTTTTGACGATCATCGGGTTGGCACCGGCAACAACGTTGCGCATGCCTTCATGAATCATAGCCTGAGCAAGCAGCGTAGCCGTCGTCGTGCCGTCACCGGCAACATCGTTCGTCTTCGTTGCGACTTCTTTGACGAGCTGTGCGCCCATGTTTTCAAACGGATCTTCGAGTTCAATGTCACGAGCGATCGTTACACCGTCGTTCGTGATCGTCGGAGCGCCGTATTTCTTGTCGAGGACAACATTGCGGCCTTTCGGTCCGAGCGTAACTTTTACTGCATTAGCGAGTGCGTCGACACCGCGGCCGAGAGCGCGGCGTGCATCTTCTTCAAATAAAATCTGTTTTGCCATGTATATTACCTCCAGAATATGTCAACGAAAATTAAAGGGTTGCGAGGATGTCGCTTTCGCGAACAATCAGATAGTCCTTGCCTTCTACTTTAACTTCCGTGCCGGAGTATTTGGAGAAGATGATCTGATCGCCTACTTTAACTTCCATAGCAGCGCGTTCGCCGTTATCGAGAAGTTTGCCCGTACCGACGGCAACGACAACGCCTTTCTGCGGTTTTTCTTTTGCCGTGTCCGGCAGGACAATGCCGCTGGCCGTTTTTACATCGCTCTGAACAACTTCAATGACAACTCTTTCGCCTAATGGCTTAATCATAGGTATCTTCCTCCTATAAAATGAATTTGCTTTTTGATTTGTTAGCACTCAACGTGTCTGAGTGCTAACCACAGTTCTTATAGTAACTGTTCTTAGTCAAAAAGTCAATAGTTTTTTCGCAAAAAGTCGAAATGACAAACATGAGACGGGACAGCGGGGCTGCAATCTGCCTAAAAGCTGCGGGCTAAAGAAAATCCGTTTTCGCTTAATTTAGTCGCCTGCATCAAACGCGCTACGCTTGAACGAACAATGCAGGCTCCGTGCGAAAACGGATTTTCTTTTCAACGCCCTGTTGCAGCAAAACGGCAGATTGCAGCCCCGCTGTCCCTTACGTTTCGGTATAAGGCTTTTACGAAAAAAGGCAACGCAAGGGGGGAGTGCGGCGGTTTCGTCTTCCTTTGCTGCAAAAAGCCGTAAAGAAAGAAAAGCCCTTTCGCCCCGTCGACTGAATTGTTTAAGCGCAGCGGTTTGATTCAGTCGACTATAATTAGGCGAAAGGGCTTTTCTTTTAGGCTGCAGCTTGGAAGACGAAACCGCTGCACTCCCCCGTCGTATATACGAACAATTTTCTCGTTATACGCGTCCTCCGGCGGCACGGACAATGGCTTCGGCAACATCTTTGACCGTCAAGCGCTTCATCATCGCGTACTTCTGAATGCGGCGGTACGCTTCCTGTTCGGACAAATGATGCGCCGCCATAAGGATTCCCTTGGCGCGGTCGAGCGTCTTGCGCATCTCGAGATTATCCTTGAGCTTATCGAGCTCAACCTCCATATCCTGCCGTTCCTGCCAGCGCGAAAGAGCGATTTCGATCGCCGGCATCAGACTGCTTTCCTGCACCGGTTTCACGAGATATCCCATCACGCCCGAATCCTTTGCCTTATCAACGATATCCGGCTGGCTGAATGCCGTCAAAAGCAACACCGGCGCGAGTTTTTCCTCGTCAATTTTACGCGCTGCCGTGATGCCGTCCATATCCGGCATTTTGATATCCATGATGACGAGGTCCGGATGGTACTTCCGCGTCAGTTCTACGGCCCGGCGTCCGTTGATTGCCTGCCCGACGACGATATGCCCGGCTTCTTCGAGCATTTCTTTGAGGTCCAAGCGAATGATTGACTCATTATCAGCAATCACGATCTGCAGCGATTTCTTCTTCACCATGTCAGCGATCCCCTTCCTGTTCTACTTCTGCCCGCGAAAGCACAATACGGGCATGCGTTCCGAAGCCTTTCCCCCGCGGGTCGTTTTCCAAGGCAAAACTGCCGCCGAGATCCCCTTCGACAAGCGTTTGGACGATGGAAAGCCCGAGTGATTTTCTACCCTTCATTTTAAAACCGTCCGGCAGACCGATTCCGTCATCGTAGAAATCGAGTAACAGCTCGGTATCCGATGTTTCAACGGCAAGGCCGATCGTCCCGGAACTCCGTCCCGTAAATGCATGCTCCATCGCATTGAGGACAAGTTCGTTGAGAACAAGTGCAAGCGAGCTCGCGTAACGCGACGGGAGTATGAGTTCCGGACCCGAGAATTCCGTATGAATCGTAAAGGTTGCGTCAACCATGTTATTGGCGACAAGCCGGAAAATCTGACGCATAACTTCCTGCACGTCAATATCCTCTTCACCCTGCTGGGAGAGGAATTCATGAACGACCGAGATCGAAAGTACGCGGTCCACGCTTTCGCGCAGTGCCGCTTTGACTTCTTCGGATTTACTGCGTCGGGCCTGCAGGCGCAGTAAACTGGCAATGGTCTGCAGGTTGTTTTTGACGCGGTGATGAATTTCCTGAATGACGGCCGATTTGATGCGGATCTCTTCATCCTTGGCACGCGTCTGCGTGACGTCGGTGATCAGAACGATATGACGCACGAGCTGACCGCCTTCGTCAAGCCGCAGATCGCGGCGAATGAGTGTCAATCCTCCAGCCGTCAATTCTTTTTCCCAAGGACGATCGCATTCAACCGTTTCGCGCATGACATGCTGACTCAGCTGACGGTCAAATAAATGACAGCCGATGAGATTGCCGACACCGAGAATACGGTAAATACGACCGGCTTCCATGTTCGCAAAGACGATGCGGTTGCGGTTATCCGTGACGAGAATACCGTCATTCGCCGAAATCGCCCCGTACGGAAAATAAACCGGACGACGCGCAAAACGCATGACGTCAACGACGGCTTCGAGCAAACGCGGATAATACTGGATGCCCAGTCCCTCACCGTCAACTTCAAAACTCACGACGCAAATGACCTTTTGACCGTCATGAATGCCGAACGTGTACATGTCAACCATGGAACCGTAATTCCACTCACGTTTGCCGCGTCCCGGCTGACCCGTCAGGAATGTGTCCTGTACGAGCGGTTCCTCGATCACCGGCACGATTTTCTGGCCTTCCTGTCCGCCCGGCATATACACGGTATGCGGACGTTCCTGAGCAATGATAAAAAACTGCATTTTATCCCGGCTCTGCACATATGCCTTGAGCTGGCCGTGAGCCAGATCGGCGAGGAAAGGAAAGACTTTCCGGATATGATGCAGCAGGGACATCTGACGCGCGGTCAGATTCGTCTCTTTGTAGTATTTCTCCCTCAAACGTTCCATGCTGATCGCCTGTACCCTTTACAGTAAACATTAACTCCTTTTCATCATAATAACATATATACAATAAAAAAAGAATGTCTTTTTATCTGTATACACAGAAACAAAGACATTCTTTTCGTCAACACTCATAAACCGTCTTTACGGACATCATGTCAGTCGACGTCACGCAGATTCAGTGCGGGAACCGCATTGAGATACAAATCGCTGAAAACTCCGGCCTGCGACTGATAATAACCGCGGCACGCGATCATGGCCGCATTATCCGTACAGAGAATCCGGCTCGGATAACAGAAACGCAGACCCTGTTTTTCCGTTGCGGCACGGAGCATTCCCTCAAGACTGCTGTTTGCCGCAACACCGCCGGCGAGGACGACCGTGTCATGCCCCGCCGTTTTCGCCGCTTCGATCGTTTTATGGACGAGGACGGAAACGACGGCACGCTGGAATGACGCAGCGATATCGGCTTTCTGCAGTTCGTGACCTTTCATGCGCTCACTGTTGATATAGTTGAGGACGGCCGATTTCAGGCCGCTGAAGCTGAACTC
>CACXCC010000121.1 GCA_902766015.1 uncultured Veillonellaceae bacterium | reverse complement strand
TGCGCGCGGGCTTTATGTACATTTATATTATACATTATTCAATTTTGTCCGTCAATAAGATACAATAGATCTGATTTTCTGTTCTTACATGACTGTCCTTTGACATGACCGGTATATATTGAATAGTTGTCCGTTTGGCGTGTCAGGCTCTGCCGTTTTGGGGTCAATGTCATTGTATATAGCTATGTCATCCGGCGCGGGTGCGCCCGCCGAGGCATAAAAATAACCGCCGAAGTTTTGTCTTCAGCGGTTCGGGTTGATGTCAGGTTATTCGACGACAGTCAAGTTATGTTTGGCTGCGAGGTCGCGGATGTAGTCCAAGGAGAGTTTTGTGTATTTGGCGATGCTGCAGATCGGCATGTTGTCGTAGAGCATTCCGAGAGCGGTTTCTTTTTTTTCTTCAGTTTTCCCTTCCTCTCTACCTTCTTCTCTTCCTTCTTCGAAGGCATACTTGCGTTCTTCCTTTATTTTAAGCTCGTAAGTCATATATTTCACCCTTTCTCCTTCGATTTTCTTGATCTTATGGATCTCATCGTCAATTTCCTGAACGAACGTGTCGTTACTTATCTTTCCTTTAACGTAATTGAGGAACGCTTTTATCTTCGGGTCAATGTCATCGATTTCCCCTTCGGTGCTCAGGAAGATTTTGACGGCTCCGTCACCGAGTTCAAGGTTTGTATCCTCGTCGCAGCGATTGCGAAACGTATACTTGTGACGCTTTGCGTCGAAGACAGCGAACGGACAAATGAAGACGATGATTGTCGGATTGAGTTCATCGTAGTCGCGGCCGATTTTGAGGAGATCGGCGTCGATCATTGACTGGTAGTAGCGCGTGCGCTTGTAGAGTCCGTCTCCTGTCGGTTTGCGCATCTGCATTTCGATGTTGTAGACCGTGTTCTTCTCGTCGGCAACGTAGACATCAAGACGGATGCCTTTGCCGGCATAGTCGGCCTTAATGACTTTTTCTTCCTCCATGTAGCGGATGTCGCGGACAGGGATCTGCAGGATCCGTTCGATCAGTTTCTTGCAGAGACGTTTTCGGCTCATGACGGCTTTAAACATATAGTCATCGCTGATCGTCAATTCTTCCCACGGTTTGATTTTTTGGCTCTTTGCCGTTGTTTTCGTCATTCCTTCTCCCTTTATTTTACTCGATTGTGGATGCGGCTGCAAGGATCTCTGTCTTTTCCGAGGCGCCATGATTTGTGTGGAGTTGACAGGATGTTGCTTTTTAGCCGGTGCACATGGGCTTTATGTATATCCATATTATACATTATCCGTTTTTGTCCGTCAATAAGATACATTTTATCCAATATGACTTCCTTACAGGATTTTTTCACCTATCCGGTAATAGATCTGATACCGGTGAGATTGACGTGTTAAGTGCCGGCGTTTTGATGTCAATATCATCCAATACAGACATGCCGCCGAGGCATAAAAATAACCGCCGAAGTTTTGTCTTCAGCGGTTCGGGTTGACGTCACCAGCGTAAAAAAATAACCGCCCGGTTCGCCAACTTAGCGGTTATTTTTAATCAATAAGCGAGGGAACAACCGTCTATCGGTATGCCCTACCTTTATGTATATTATACTATTTCCGGCGGTTCCCATCAATAAATACACGCGCCGCTTTCCTCTGCCGCCGCGTTGTTATATAATGGAAGCAATTGACAGGAAAGGATGTTGCTTATGGGTTCGGATTCGCATTGTGAAGGGTTTGCGCCGTGGGTGGACGAGGAGGCGACGCATCTCGTTCTCGGGTCAATGCCGAGTGTCGCATCGCTCGCAGCGGGACAGTATTATGCGTTCCGTCAAAACCGGTTTTGGCCGCTGATGTTTCATTTGCTCGCGGGGACGGACAACGTTCCCGAGGATTACAACGAACGCCTCGCGCTGCTCCGCGCGCATCATGTCGCACTTTGGGACGCGATCGGGACCTGCGAACGCGAAGGAAGCCTTGACACGGCGATCCATGACGAAACGGGCAACGACTTCACTGCGTTCCTCGCACAGTATCCGCGCATCCGCACGATCTGTTTCAACGGCGGCAAGTCATTCGCCGCGTTCAAAAAGTACAACAAGCCTCTCCTCTCCCGCCCGGATTTGACATTTCACCAAATGCCGTCGACGAGTCCCGCGAACGCACGCTGGCGTTTCCCGATGCTCGTCGAGCGCTGGGGTGAAGTGTTTCGGGGATTATAACTATGTCTTTACAAACACACGGACGATCCGTCATACTGTCAACGGAACATATCATGACCGCAGAATCTAGTCTCTCCTCAATCCAATTCATAATGAGTTCTGCAGGAAATAATATGCAGATACATCTCTCCGTTTTTGACGTCAACACGATATACCAGCCGATGCTCCGTAATAATGCGACGACTGTACCATCCCAGAAGGTTATTTTTCAGGGCCTCCGGTTTCCCGATCCCTTCCCTTGCACCGTTTCGATCAATGTCCTTAATCATTTGATGGATCTTTTTTACGATTTTCTTATCCGTGCTCTGCCATGCGACATTGTCTGCCCATGCTTCGGGGTACCATACTTTAATCATGCGTATCCTCGTCAGTCAGTATTTCATGAACTTCCCCTTCGCCGCGCTGATAGGCTTCGATACCGCGCTGCAGATGTGCCATGTTCGCCTTGTTGTAAAAAGGATCTGCCGTAATTTCAAAAGGTATGCGCTGCTCTGCCACAACCTTGCGAATGAAGATTGTCAGGGCTGTTGACATGTTCAAGCCCATTTTCTTACAAGTATCTTCCATTGCCAGTTTGATTTCCTTATCAATTCGGAAATTGACCATCGCCTGTTCCATAAGATCACCTCTGTTTCCTTTATTCGTATCAGATGATTTCGTTATTTTCACTATATCACGGAAGATTATTCCTGTAAAGCAAATTCTATACAAAGTAAAGTATTAAACAAACAACTTCTAAATAACACGTCAAAAGCCGCCGCCCGCGCAAGGAGAGGTATTTCCTCACTGCGCGGGCGGCGGCTTTTGCGTTTATAATCTTAGCATCGAAATCGTATCGTCATCGAACAGACACAAATCCGTCGATCCCCCGGAAACAGGGATGAGCAAATATCTCCGGTCCCGGATTGACGTCAAATCCGGTTAAACCGCGACACTTACCATCGCGTCGACGGTGACTGTGCCGTCATCGTTCAGGACGCCGAGGATGGTGCAGCGCTGGCCGAGCGGGACGTAGACGCCGTTCATACGGAGGTTTGTGCGCTTCATGTTGACATCCCAGAACTCCATGATGTCGTCCTCCGTGCTGACTGTCATGACGCAGCGGCCGGTGAGG
>CACXCC010000120.1 GCA_902766015.1 uncultured Veillonellaceae bacterium | reverse complement strand
GCGGCGGTGCGCCCAGCAGCCGACATTGACGGCAACGCCGATGACCGACGGATGACGCGCCGAATTTTCGACATGAACGCCCATGACGGAGTGATCGCCGCCGAGTCCCTGCGGTCCGAGACCGAGTTTATCGATGCCTTCCGTCAAAAGTTCCTCGAGTTTTGCCGCGCGCGGATTCGGATTGTGCGAGCCGAGCGGGCGCATGAGTGCTTTTTTCGACTGCAGAGCGGCCGTGTCAATCGACGTGCCGACACCGACGCCGACGAGAAGCGGCGGGCATGCATTGAGTCCGTAACTGGTCATGACGTCAAGAACGTATTTGACAACGCCTTCATAGCCTTCACCCGGCATGAGGACTTTCGCGTGACCCGGAAGCGTGCAGCCGCCCCCCGCCATGTACGTATGGACGTCAAGTTTGTCACTGTCCGGGACGATCTCCCAAAAAATCGACGGGATACCGTGCGCGACATTTTCGCCCGTATTGTATTCGTCAAACGTCTCGACGGCATTATGACGCAGCGGGGCTTCCTTCGTTGCGCGGCGAACCGCTTCTTTGAGGATGGCGGGGAGCTCGCCCATATACGGGAAGTTCGCGCCGCATTTCAGGAAAAACTGTGCCGCTCCCGTATCCTGACAGCTCGGGCGGTCGAGTTCGTTCGCGAGTTCCTGATTTTTCTTCATCGTCGCGTAGATCGACTGCGCGAGTGGATTCGTCTCCGCCGCACTGAGTTCCGCGAGTTTTTTCTTAATATCGTCAGGCAGGTGCTTGCCCGAATAGGCATAAAATTTCGCCATCGTATCCGTCAGTTTTTCGACGGCTTCCGCTTTCGTCATGCAGGATTCCCCCTTACACACACATACAGGAAATATGATTACTGATATTTATTCTATTATAATACGAACAGTCAATTTCATTCAATAAAAAAGTTGTCGACATTGCCGTGCCATTCGGATCCCGGATGATATTTTGACATACTTCGGCAATATATTGTTATCCCAAGTTCCGCGCATGTGCTATAATGATGGAACAAATTCGGAAATGAAAGGACTGATCCGATGAATCAATTCGATCCGCGCATTTATCTGTTCACCGCCGGGCATTTCGCGACCGACTGGGCGCAAAGCGCGATTCCGGCACTGCTGCCGTATTTTATCGCCACATGTCATCTGAGTTATCAGGACGCGGGCACGCTCATTTTCGCCAATATCCTGCTGTCTTCGCTTTGTCAGCCGATCTTCGGCTATTACGCCGACCGCGTGTCAAAACCGTGGTTCGCGCCGCTCGGTCCTATCATCAGCGGCATCAGTATCGCGACGATCCCGTTTACGACAAACTATTGGGTGATTTTCGCGTGCTGCATGTTCAGCGGACTCGGCTCTTCGATTTTCCACCCGGAAGCGGCGCGTATGGTCAACGGTCTCGCCGGCGATCACAAAGGAAAAGCGCTCGGCACATTTTCCGTCGGCGGCAACACGGGTTTTGCCGTCGGACCTGCCCTCGCCGGTTTCTGCGCGTACGTGTTTGACATTCACGGGCTCGTCCTGTTCGGCATCGTCAATGTCACCGTCGCGCTGCTCCTGCACAGCAAACTGCCGGCGATTCAGGCGGATATCCGTCAAAACCGCATCGAAGAAGTCAAGTCGCATCCGCATCTCGCGCTCACCAATGACTGGTCTTCGTTCGGCCGTCTCGCGATCACGATCTTCGCTCGTTCGACGGGATTTGCGACCTGCAACGCGTTTATCCCGCTCTATTGGATCTATGTTCTCGGCGCTTCCGCGTCAAGCGGCAGTCTCGCGCTCACGATTCTCTTTACGCTCGGCGCTTTCGTCACGTATTTCGGCGGCATTCTCTCCGACCGCATCGGCTTTGTCCGCATTCTGCGGCTCGCGTTTATGCTGATGATTCCCGCGATGCTGCTTCTCGTCAACAGCCCGAATATCCCGATTGCAACCGCCGCACTGATCCCGGCTGCCTTTGCACTCTTTGCGCCGTACAGCGCGATTGTCGTTCTCGGCCAGTCCTATCTCGGTAAAAACATCGGCTTTGCGTCCGGCGTCACACTCGGGCTCAGTACGACAATCGGAGGCGTTCTTTCTCCGTTTATCGGCCGTGCTGCAGACCTTTGGG
>CACXCC010000119.1 GCA_902766015.1 uncultured Veillonellaceae bacterium | reverse complement strand
ATCCGATACCTGGATATGCGCGACCTGTTTTTCTTTCGTAACCGAGCCCGTCACTTTGACCGCTGCGCCCTGATTCGTGCCGGACGCGTCGAGTTTCCAGACGGGGTAATCCGCAAAGTCCACCGTCCCCGCGGCATCGTCGAGCGTCAGGTCCTGACCTTTATAATGCAGCGTCAGACGGTTGCCCTCACCGGCGAGGATGACACGCCCCGTAAACGAATTGCCCGAGGAGCTCGACGTCTGAATATCCTCGATATTCCAGCTGCCGTCCTCGCGCTGGGTCAGTACGCCTTCGACGCCCGAAAGCGTCACCGTGTCAACGGCTTCGGCCGGGGAAAGATCCCGAAGCGCAGAAAACAGGCGGCAACTGACTACCGCCTTGTCGGCCTTGGCTACCAGCTCCGCCTGTTTATCGTAAACAGCTACGTTATGTACTTCGATTTCATGTAGAGAATTGACCTGAACCTTGCCGATGTCAACCGGCACGCCGAGTGTATCCCCGATGGCAGTTGCCGACGTCTCCGCGACGCGGTCCATGAAAGCAGACGTCTGCACGGCATAACGACAGACGCCGACGAGCAGCAGAAAGACGGCGCATAGGGCGCCCAAGATAAATCCGATCCGCTTCTTGTTTTTCATGATAAACCACTCCCGGGGATTTGATCCGGCCGAGGCCGGTTTTTATTTGGCCAGTTCGTCGGCCACTTTCTGACTTTCGGCGGCGGCATTTTCCGCTGCCTGAGCCGTCTCGGTTTCTACAGCTTTTGCGGCCTCGTCTTTTGCGACGGTTTTGACGTCAGGTACGGCCGTTTCGGTCGTCGTCTGTGCTTCGCGGCGTGCAAGGTCCTTCGTCTCAAAGACGGCATCGTCGGACAGTCTGCCTGCCTCGCGGGCTTTGACATACGTCTTTCCGGCTGTCTCGGCTTCCGTGTATTTCACGACGTCGAGATCAACGGGGATACCCATTGCCTTATCAAGCGAAGCCTTGCTCGTATTGTAGTTGTACAGTGCCGTATAGTAGTTCGTGCGGGCTTCCGTCAACTTTTCCTCGGCGTCCATGACGTCAAGGTTCGTGCCGACACCGGCGCTGTAACGGACCTGCGCGATTTTATAATCCTCTTCGGCGCGCGCCACGGCGACCTGCGTCGTCAAAATGTTGCGCTCGGCGGCCTGAAGGTTCAGATACGCCGTACGCACGTCAAGCTGAATCTGTTCATCCGTCTGTGCCTTGGCTTCCTGTGCTTTGAGGAGCTTTGCCTTGGCCTGGTTGACCTTCGATGACGTTACGCCGTTGTCGAAGAAATCCCAGCCGGCGCTGATACCTGCAGACCACGCATCTTTGCTCGTATGGTCATCGTCAAAGGCGTTTTCACCGCCGATCGCTTTTGATGCGGATGCGTTGACCGTCGGCAGATAACCGGCTCTTGCCGTATCGATACCCGCTTCGGCCTGTTTAACGGCGTAATCCGCTGCCGCACCGTCGGCGCGGTTTTCAAGCGCAAACTGTGTGCAGCCGTCAAGGGAAATGTCATATTTCGTATAACGAAGTTCGTCGTGAATGTCAAGTACCGTATCCGTCGGCAGGCCGATGACGTTGTTGAGCGTCGAGACCGCGACGTCATAATTGTTCTGCGCGTTGACGAGAGCCTGCTGCGCATTGGCGAGCTGAACCTGCGACGCGAGAACGTCGGACTTTGCGACCGTGCCGACGCGGAACTGCGCGTTGACATTGTCGAGATGTTCCTGCAGCGTATCAACGGCATCCTGCTGAACCCCGATGAGATTGCGGCACTGCAGAATCTGATAATAATCAGACGTCGCCTGCAGGCGGATGGCCTGTTTCGTCTCCTCGAGCGCGAGATCCGCGGCATTGACACCGTAACGCGCCGATTTGATCGTGCCGGCAAGTTCCGGATTGTAAAGCGGCATACCTGCCGTCAATGCATTCGTAAACTCAGAGTCATATTTTGCCCCCACGGCCATATTATACGCGTCACCGCCGATCCGGTTCGCGGCAGTCTGCCACGAAAGCGTCGGGCCCATCGTGCGGCGTGCCTGGGAAAGTCCCCAACGCGCCGTGTCAACATCGGTAAGCGACTGTTTAATTGTGCGGTTATTCTCGAGCGCCATCTGGACACTGTCATTGAGGTCAAGCTGCACCGTTCCGGAAGCAAACGCCGTTCCGGCGAGGCCGCTCATCAGGCCCGTTACCACGAGGGCCGTTAATTTCTGATAAAAATGATTGCTCTTCAAGGTCGTTTCCTCCCGTTAAAACTCCTGACGGATACCGGCGTAAAAGGCCCGTTTATCCTTGTCATTGACATCATTCCACTGACCCATCAGCCAGGTACCGTCTGACCCGACCGCATACTGCGCACGCAGGCGCAGGGTCAGATCATCCGGATCGTAAGCATCGGCCGAAAACTTAAATTTATCTCCCGCATAGGCGTCAAGCCCGATACCGGCTTCCCCGGCGACAACACCGCCGCGATAGCCCATTCCGCCGCGTCTGCGGCCGACCTGAACATTTGCGAGGTCTTCATCACCGATATCGTCAACACCGGCGTCGAGGAAAAGTCCCTTCCCCGAACCGATGTTTACATTAAAATTTGTGCTCCAGTCATGCTCCGATCCGCTGTAAAGGACGTCAACCTGCGGCGTGGCCTTGATTGAGCTGAGTTTATTGAGTTTTCCCATCATACCGCCGGCGCGGTCCGTGAGTTTGCGCGCATTCGCGATCGTCACTTTCGCATCTTCCGCAACCTGCGGATCGCCGGCGACTTTCTCGATATTTTCCGCCATGCGTTCGACGCGTGCACTCGTATCGGCGATATTCTGTACCGTCTGACGCAGATTTTCCGCCGTCTGCGGATCCGCCCCGACGGTCTGCAGGTTTGCCATGATCGCCTCGACACTGTTCGCCGAGCGTTCGAGGCTCGCCGTCATCGCGTTGAGGTTTGACATCATCTGCGTGACATTGCCCTGATTATTGGCCGCCATCTGTTCAAATTGACTCATGAGGCCGCTGATATGGGCCGTCGCGTCACGCATATTGACCGCCATCTGGATGATCGCGCCCTTAAACTCGTCGTTGCCGAGCACGCTGTTCATTGACTTCATGAGTTCCTGCACCTGCGCCAGAGTATCGCTGACCTGCGCAAATACCTGCGTCAGACCCTGCTCCTCGTCGCCGATGAGATAATCGCCGTTATCGAGGAAGCCCTGTGTCTCGTCGCCCGGCAGAATATTGATGAACTTTTCGCCCATGACGCCGACGGAATCAACCGTCACGCGCGAACCGCGCGGGATCTTGATGCCTTTGTTGATCGCCATTTCGACCGTCACGCCGCTGCCGTCATTCGTGATGTTGCGGACTTTTCCGACCGGCACACCCGAAAGCCGAACGGCAGACTGCTTCTCAACACCGAGAACCTGATGGAATCCGGCGTACAGGGTATACCCTTTGCTTCCGAACGAAATGCCGCTCAGAAGAACGAGAACGGCAGCCAGGAGCGCAAGCCCCAAAACCGTAAACGCGCCTACTTTCGCTTCTGTTGACATTCTGCCTATTCCTCCTTTGCCGTGCGCAACGTCCGGAAAAACGCCTGCACCCGCTCATCCTGAAGTTCCTTGAACCGTTCGACCGTATCGACGGCGATCAGTTCGCCCTGATAAATCATGGCAATGCGGTCGGAAATCCGGCAGGCACTCGCCATATCGTGCGTGACGACGATTGACGTCACGTTCAGGGAACGCTGGGTATGAATGATGAGTTCGTCGATCCGCCCCGATGTGATCGGGTCAAGTCCGGAACTCGGTTCGTCGTAAAAAATAATATCGGGCTCAAACGCGAGCGCCCGCGCAAGGCTGACGCGCTTTTTCATGCCGCCCGAAAGCTCCGAGGGCATCATGTCCTCGACACCGTCAAGTCCGACCTGATGGAGCTTTTGGAGCACGATCTCGCGGATCTCCGCTTCCTTTTTCTTCGTGTGCTCGCGCAGGCCGAACGCGACATTGTCGCCGACCGTCATCGAGTCAAACAGCGCCGAATATTGGAAAACCATGCCCATATGTAGCCGCACGCGGTCGAGTTCATGTTCGCCCAAATGCGTAATTTCCTTATCGCCGACCCAGATTTCGCCGCTTGTCGGCCGGTCAAGTCCGATGAGCAAACGCAAAAGCGTACTCTTGCCGGACCCGGATCCGCCGATGACGGCAAGAGTTTCGCCTGTTTCGATTGTCAGATTGATATGTTTCAAAGCCTGAACGCTGCCGAAACTTTTACATACATCTACCAGTCGTATCATATCACATACTCCCAGCTCAATACAAAATAAACGTCAGCGCGGCGTTCAGGATGAAAATGACAATAATCGACGCCACGACGGTACGCGTTGTCGCGCGGCCGACGCCCTCGGCGCCGTCGGGACAGGTCAGTCCGTAATAACAGCCGAGCACGGCGATGACATTGCCGAAAAAGATCGACTTGATGAGGCCGCCCGTCAGGTCATACGTGTCAACATACGTATGGATCGCATCCATAAACATATACGAACTGATACCCGAGTAATAAACGGCAACGGCCCAACCGCCGACAACACCGATAACGTCACCGAAAACGGTCAAAATCGGCACGACGATCATACAGGCCAGCATACGCGGCACGATGAGATAATTGACGGGACTCACGGCCATGACGCGCAATGCGTCAATCTGTTCCGTGACTTTCATTGTCGAAATCTCCGCCGTAATCGCCGCGCCGACACGACCGGCACAGACAACGCCGACGAGAACCGGGCCGAGTTCGCGCCCGATCGCAATGGCGACGAGCGCTCCGACCGTTCCCTGTGCGCCGAATTCGATAAATTTCTCCGCCGTCTGCAAGGTGATGACGGCGCCCGTAAACAGCATCGTCAGACTCACGATCAACAGGGAATCGACACCCAAATGCGACATCTGGTCAAGAATCGACCGAAAACGCATGCGATGCGTCAGCTGTACCATCGTTTCCTTATAGAGCAGCACAATCGTGCCGAAGCCCTCCAACCGGCGAATGACAAAACCGCCGATTGCTTCGAGGATTCTTAGGAACATACCACCCCTCCTGACCCGGAAGCGATAAAAATTATCGCGAATTAGTAAATATAAGTTTACTATTTTTTCACCAAACAAGCAACGTTTTTCCGCATTTTATCCGGATTTTAGCCGTATTTTAATCCGCATATGCTTTGCTCACGGACGACTGTAACGCATCGCTGCCGCTTTCGCGAGTTCATCACAGCGTTCGTTCGGTGCGTTGCCCGCGTGACCCTTGACCCAATGAAAGCGGACTTTATGTGCCGCAAACAGCGTAATGAGACGATGCCAGAGATCCTGATTGAGGACCGGTTTTCCTTTGGCCGTCATCCAGCCGTTTCGTTTCCAGCCGTCAATCCAGTGACGCGTAAAGGCGTTTTTGAGATATTGGCTGTCGGTGTAGAGGTCGACGAGCGAACCTTCGCGGAGTGCGGAAAGCGCCGCAATCGCAGCCGAAAGCTCCATGCGGTTGTTCGTCGTTGACGGCTCACCGTCCGAAAGTTCCTTGACGACACCGCGTTTCCGGTCGAGAATGACGGCCGCCCAGCCGCCCGGTCCCGCAGGATTGCGCAGACAGGATCCGTCCGTATAAATGACGTAATCGACGTCATCGGGATCTTGCGGCAGATCTTCGGGCGGGAGTGCCGGTTTTGCGGTCTTCGGTTTTGATGCAAAGTGCGTCCGTTTCGTGCACGCCGGGGTTTCCCCGCCGGCAGAGGATCCCGGCTCTTCGCGAAGCCATGCGACGGCTTCATTCGCGTCCGTAAAGCCTTTAAACCGCGCCCCCGGAAAACCGTCGACCTGCTTTTGACATTCGGGCCAGCTCATAAAGAGCCCCGTTTTGCGTCCGCGCCGTACGGCGTAAACTTTTTTCATGAAATACCTCAGAACCAGTGCATGTAGCCGAGCGAGAAACCGACGCCGTTATACCCCGGATTGTGCGTGCCCATGCCGTTTGACGAATGCTGGAACAGATATGCGAGGCTCAGCGAATCGTTCGCGCGGTAATTATAGATGAGTCGCGGACCGATGCGCCAGAGGAACCCGTACGCGCGACCGTGACCCGGATGGGCGTGGTTGTAGATGAGTGCGCTTCCCGACGCGTCAAACGCCGCGTCAAGCTTGCCGCTGACATGACGTTTCCAGCGAAGCATATAGGACGGGCCGAAACCGACGGCCTCCGAGTCGCGGTAAATGTCATCCTCCGTCGAATACCCCGTCGCACGCGACAGCGTCAAACCGTAATGGAGCGATACCGGTCCCGCCTGTTTGTACTGACGGTAAACGTGGACGTTATACTGGTTGATGTTGCGTTTTTTAAAGAAACGCGCGTCCATATACTCGATCTGGACTTCCGTATTCTGACGCTGTACGGCTGTTTCTTCGGACGTCCCCGTCGACATGACGGCCGTTTGACCGTCAACCGCGGGAGCATCTGCGGACAAACCATCCGCTTTGGCTTCGGCCGTGCCGGTTTTTGCGTTTTCCGCCGTCTTCATCACTGTGCCAGCGGTTTTCGCCGTTTCCTGAGCTTCAACGTTTGACGTCAAAGCTGTTTTATCGGCCATGTCAGCCGTTTTTGCCGTCGCTGAGTCGTCAGCCTGCGTCATCACGGCAGAATTCGTCACATCCGCCTGCGCCGCTTCGGCGCCCGACGTCATCGTCAAAACCATCCCCGCCGCAACGGCAGCGAGTGTCAACCGGGAAATCTCTCTCTTCATCTCTATCACCTGACTTATGTATTCCTTATATGGTTCTTTTATCGTGTTCTATACGGTTCTTTTTCGCCGAAAATCCCGTTATCCCTGCCAACGCGGGAACAAATGATGCTCAACGCCCAAAACATCGCAGATTTTGCCGACCATCATATTGACGAGATCGTCAAGCGTCTGCGGACGGTGATAAAACCCGGGACAGGCGGGGAGAATCCGCGCGCCCGTATGCGCGAGCTTCAGGAGATTTTCGAGATGAATCGCGTGCATCGGCGTTTCGCGCGGCACGATGATGAGCGGATGACCTTCCTTCAGCGCCACGTCAGCCGCGCGCGTCAAAAGATTGTCCGCGATCCCCGCCGCGAGACATCCCGCTGTCTTCATCGAACACGGCACGATCACCATCGCGTCGACGCGGAACGAACCGCTCGCAATCGCCGCACCGACATCATCTATATTGTAGAGCCTGTCAACCATTTTGGCAAGGGCATCCGGCGTAATCCCCGTTTCGTATTTGAGAACCTGACTGCCGCTTTTCGTCACGACGGCGTGGATCTCATGTCCCGCCGCGCGGAGCACCTCGAGGAGACGCACGGCGTAAATGCTGCCGCTTGCTCCCGTAATCCCGACAACAATCTTCATATGTATTCCTTTCCGGCGCCAGACATTGACGCAAAACAAAAACAGGCCCGGCAGGCGGCAAAACCGCCCGTCAGGCCTGACATGAACTTATTCCGGTTTCTTGATGACTTCGACACCGCACATATACGGTACGAGAACCTTCGGAATGACGACCGAGCCGTCTTCCTGCTGATAATTCTCGAGGATCGCGGCGACCGTACGGCCGACGGCAAGGCCCGAACCGTTCAGCGTATGGACGAACTCCGGCTTGGCTTTCGGTTCGCGGCGGAACTTGATGTTCGCGCGGCGCGCCTGATAGTCGAGGCAGTTCGAGCACGAGGAAATCTCGCGGTATTTGTGCTGGCTCGGGAACCAGACTTCGATGTCATACGTCTTCGCCGACGTAAAGCTCATGTCACCCGTGCAGAGCTGGACGACATGGTACGGGATCTCGAGCTCGCGCAGAACGTCCTCGGCGTCGTCAACCATCGCCTCGAGTTCGTCCCACGACGTTTCCGGTTTGACGAACTTGATGAGCTCGACTTTGTTGAACTGATGCTGACGGATGAGGCCGCGCGTATCGCGTCCCGCACTTCCGGCTTCGGCGCGGAAGCAGGCCGTATAGCAGCTGTAATGCTCCGGCAGATTACGGCCGTCGAGGATTTCGTCGCGGTGATAATTCGTCATCGGGACTTCCGCCGTCGGCACGAGGTAATAATCCATGCC
This sequence comes from uncultured Veillonellaceae bacterium, assembly GCA_902766015.1. Classification (GTDB taxonomy): domain Bacteria; phylum Bacillota; class Negativicutes; order Selenomonadales; family Selenomonadaceae; genus RUG11126. The sequence continues at coordinate 13,206 of CACXCC010000119.1, read as the reverse complement.
TTCGAGCTTGAACATATCTTCGGCGAATTTCGGCAGCTGACCCGTACCGACCATGCTGTCCTTGTTGGCGATGTACGGCGCGAGCATTTCCGTGTAGCCGTGTTTGTTCGCATGCAGATCCATCATAAACGCGATGCAGGCGCGTTCGAGGCGGGCACCGAGTCCGCGGTAGAACGTAAAGCGCGCACCCGTGACTTTCGCGGCGCGGTCTGCATCGAGGATATTGAGGTCCGTGCCGATATCCCAGTGCGCTTTCGGCTCAAACGTAAACTCGCGCGGCGTGCCCCATTTGCGGACTTCCGGGTTTTCCGTGTCATCCTTGCCGATCGGCACGTCCGCCTTCGGCATATTCGGGATGTGCAGCATGATGTCGCGGAGCTTGGCGTTGACATCTTTAACCTGCGCGTCGAGTTCGCTGATCTTCTTGCCGACTTCACGCATCTCGGCGACGATCGCGTCCGTGTTTTCCTTGTTCTTCTTCATAACGCTGATCTGTTTCGAAACGGCGTTGCGCCGGCTTTTGAGCGCCTCCGTCTCCTGCAGCAGATCGCGGCGTTTGCGGTCAAGCTCGGCGAAATCGTCGAGGTTCAGCGGGTTGCAGCGGTTTTTGAGCATCTGACGTACTTCGTCGAGGTGCTCTCTTACGAATTTAATGTCTAACAAACTACTCACTCTCCATTATTTGAACGCCCGGCGCAAAGCCCGGCGCCTGTTCTGTACGGTTTCCGTCCCTTTATTATAGTATAGGAACGAAAATACTGTCAAATCCTGTCCGCGCGGAAACGGGACGGAAAATCCGTTTACCCGCCTCACCGGCTCCGCTTGAACCAAGCGCCCCTCTTCCGGGCGAAATCCGCGGCGTTCCCGGATAACTGCAGATAAAAATCTCCATCGTACTTCGAAACAATGCTCCGATCCGGCCCATGCCCATCCCCGTTCGCACAAAAAAATGCCGCCCGCCCCGGAAATCCGGCAGCGCGGCGGCTGAAAAACCCGTTTGAAAAACAAAAGCTGCGTTCTAAGTTATGCGCGATGCGGCAGATGACGGATGACTTCGGCGCCGGCAGCTTTGACGGCTGCCTCGGCGAGAACCTGCGTCGCGTCAATAAAGTTGCCTTTGAGATGATACATCTCGACCCCGACCGGCGTTTCCGTGCAGCCGAGGATAAACGCCTCGACGCCGTCCTGCGCCATTTCGTCAAGCGCTTCCTGTACCCGCGATGCGTCATAGTCAAAATCATTTGCTTTGACGCCGCTGTAAATCATGTCATGAACGGCTTCTTCCTGATCCTTGTTCGGCAGGACGACTTCGACGCCGGAGGACTTCAGCGCATTCTGGTACATGCCCGTCTTGCACGTTCCCGCCGTTGCGAGCAGGCCGACTTTTTTGTAGCCTTCCTCAGCGCAGAACTTCGCCGCTTCCTCGATGATGCTGATGACCGGAATCTTCAGATACGGCTGGAGTTCCGGCAGAAAATAATGCGCCGTGTTGCAGCCGATGATGATGAAATCCGCGCCGGCTGCGGCGAGAAGATCCGCCGATTTGCGCATCTCGGGGACCGGGCTTTCGCCTTTGCCCATGATGCAGGCGGTACGGTCCGGGATGTTCGTGTTGTTATCCGTGACCGTATGGATGTGTTCCTGATCGTCATGTGCCTTCGTCGCGAGGATGATCTTTTTCATCAGGTCAACCGCGGCCATCGGGCCCATGCCGCCCATAATACCAATCGTTTTCATTGTTCTGTTGCTCCTTTTGATAATTCAACGGGTTTTGGTTTTGTCATGCCCTCATCATACTACCGTTGTATACAAAATTCAAGCAAAAAAGACTCCGGCAAAATACTGCCGAAGCCTTTTCCTTTTATGCCGAAGCGGCATTCATTTTTTTGTAAAAGATCCCGCAAACCCGTGATCAGAGAAGGGAGCGGCGCAGTTCCTCACCGCTCTTCGCGGAAAGGTAAGCCGGCGGAACATCGAGAACCGTCACACAGCCCGTACGGCCTTCTTTTGCCATACGGTTGAGCGCACGTGCATAGGCAACGAGGACGCTCGTCGTGAATTCCGGGTTCGAGTCCAGTTTCAGGCTGAACTCGATGATATGATTGTGCTGCTTGTTCTCGCCCGTCTTGCCGGAACGCAGGACAAAGCCGCCGTGAGCGAGACCGCTGTGGTTCTTCAAAAGCTCTTCCTCGGAGATGAAATGAACCGTCGTGTCATACTCATCGAAGTAGTTCGGCATCGTCTTGATCTCGTTTTCAACATAAGCCGGATCCGCGCCTTCTTCGAGGACGACAAAGCACTCGCGCGTATGTTTCTGACGCGTCGTGAGGTCCGGATTTTCGCCGTTACGGACGGATGCGAGCGCTGCTTCAACCGGAACCGTGTACTGTTTGGCGTTTTTGACGCCCTTGATGCGGCGGATGGCATCCGAATGCCCCTGGCTGACGCCTTTGCCCCAGAACGTATAATCCTTGCCGCCCGGCAGAATCGCATTGCCGTAAGCGCGAGCGAGCGAAAACAGGCCCGGATCCCAGCCGACCGAAATCATGCCGAGATGACCCGTTTCCTTGCCGGCTGCGTCAACCGCGGCAAAATGATCGGGGATATGGGCGTGCGTGTCAAAGCTGTCAATGACGTTAAAGTCACGGACAAACTGCGGCGTCTGCACCGGCAGGTCCGTCGCACTGCCGCCGCAGAGAATCATCACGTCAATTTTATCTTTCCACGCAGCGGCGTCTTTGACATTGACCACCGGAACGCCCGGCGTATGAATCTTCACCGTCTGCGGATCGCGGCGCGTAAAAACCGCGACAAGCTCCATGTCATCATTTGCCGCCGCCGCATACTCGACGCCGCGGCCGAGGTTGCCGTAACCGACAATACCAATCCGGATACTCATAAAAGGATCCCCCTTCTAACCAAAACGGAAACTTTACCTATATAGTCAGCCGCCTTCCCGAAAAAGCGGCAAACCGTCAATCAATAATGCGGATGCGCCTTGACATAATCGACCGGACGCGACCAGTCGACCTGAATCCCCGTCTCGCCCCAAAGACGCGTGAGCACCGTCTGGAAGCTGCGCAGATCCGCCTTCGGGTCAAACGTTTCTTCCGTAAAATCCATAAGTGTCTGATGCGGCACCTGAATCGTATGCTCGCGGCCGAGATACTCCTCGACCGTCTTTTTCGCCTGTTCATTGGCGATATGCACTTCGATCTCATGCGCCTGTTCGTCAAAGTCAATCCAGCCGAGGTCGCTGCCAAAGCTGATCGCTACGCTGTACGTCGTATTCATATTTCGTCTCCTTATCATTCGCCGCCCCCGCGGCGCAGTTTTTCGATTCTCTACCCTATTATAAAGCCCCGGCCGCCATCTGACAAATTTTTTCTGCAGAAGGGTAACTGTTGACATCTTCTGACGGGATTGTGGGCTTCGGTAACTCGACGGGATTGCGGGATGACAGCGGATGTCTAAGTTGCGACTGAAAAGCCGGGACAACGACTCGTTTTCTGCCTAAAAGCTGCCGCTAAAAATTTTCCTTTTCGCTTAATTTAGTCGCCCGGTATCAAACCGCTGCGCTGAACAGATACCGGGCTCCCTGCGAAAAGGAAAATTTTCTTAACGCTTTTCGCAGCAAAACGGCAGAAAACGAGTCGTTGTCCCTCACGTTTCACGTGATAAGAAACATCCGCTGTCATCCCGCAATCCCTCACGTTTATGTCATGAGGCTGCCTGCATCGAAAGTCGAGTTATCGAAACCTGAGGCAATGGGGCAGTCCGTCTGACTGTTTTGCTGCATCAGGGCGTTAAGAAAGCGATCGGTTTTCGCATGGAGCCCTGAATTGTTTAAGCGAAGCGGTTTGATTCAGGGCGACTAAATTAAGCGAAAATCGATCGCTTTTAGCCCGCAGCTTTTAAGGAAGACGGACTGCCCCATTGCCGTCGGTTCAAAAAAAGACTGCGCCCAACAGACGCAGCCCACGTAAATCGTATTTTAATGCATCGACAAATACTCGCGAATGCCCTTGACGCAGAGCTCATGATCCTCATCCGACGTCAGCCCGCAGACCGTAATCGAACCGATCACACCCGCATTCTTCAAAATCAGCGGGAACGAACCGCCGACGGCCTGGAACTTCTCCGGATCGAGCAGCCCGGACTCCGCAAACGTCGTCCCGTCCGCCTTAAACATCTCCTCCACATACTTCGACGAATGGAAGAAACGGTCGACAACATTCTTCTTGCGGTCATACCAATACCCGTTCTCCGGGAACGTCCCGTCCATCAAATGCGAAAACAGCACATGGCGGTTCTTCTCAATCTTAATCCCGATACCGCCGCGGCCGAGCTCCTTCGCGAGACGGATAAACGTCAACCCGAGATTCAGTGCATCCTCGCTCGTAAAGCGGTCAAAAACGAGCTCCTTCTCGAGAGCTCCGAGTTTTTCCAGTTCCGTCATAACCATCGTTCCTTTCCCTGTCCTGATCAATACTATCCCTGTAAACAGATCATGAATTTCCTTTATTATAGCATAAGACCCGCGGAAAATGTATAGACGCACACACAAAAAACGGCCGCCGTCCCGAAGGGTAGCGACCGATATAGTTACGCTTTTTCCGCGCGCATTTTGGCGACGGCGGCAAAAGCCGGGCCTGCGGCTTCGATCGTTTTCTCAATGTCTTCGTCCGTATGGGCGCTTGACATGAAGAGCGTTTCGAACTGCGACGGCGCGAGATAAATGTGCTGTTCGAGCATCGCCTTGAACCAGACTTTGAACGCTTCCTGATCGGATGCGGCCGAATCATCGTAGTTCCAGACGTCGTTTTCATTAAAGAAGATGCTGAACATCGAGCCGGCCTGATGCGCCTGGATCGTGACGCCCGCTTCTTTCGCTTTTTCGAGCCAGCCGAGCAGGAGTTTTTTGACTTTGAGCGTCAAAACGCGGCTGATGTCGGGCTCGCCCGGTTCCGGTTCGGCCGTAATGAGTTTGAGCGTTTCGATGCCCGCCGTCATCGCGAGCGGATTGCCGGAAAGCGTTCCCGCCTGATAAACCGGGCCCGCCGGCGAAACTTTCATCATGATGTCGCGTCGTCCGCCGTAAGCGGCAACGGGGAGTCCGCCGCCGATGATTTTCCCGAGGCACGTAATATCCGGCGTGATGCCGTAAGCCGCCTGCGCTCCGCCGAGCGAGGCGCGGAAGCCGCACATGACTTCGTCGAAAATGAGGAGTGCTCCGTGTTCTTCCGTCAAACGGCGCAGCGTACGCAGATAGCCCTGACGCGGCGGCACGCATCCCATGTTTCCCGCGACCGGTTCGACGATGATCGCGGCGATCTTGTCGCCTTCTTCATTCATGACGCGCGTGATCGCCGCAACGTCATTGTACGGCACCGTGATCGTGTCAGCCGCCGTTCCGCGCGTGACGCCCGGCGAACTCGGCACGCCGAACGTCGCCATGCCGGAACCGGCGTTTACGAGCAGACTGTCGCTGTGTCCGTGGTAGCAGCCGATAAATTTGACGATTTTGTCGCGTCCCGTATACCCGCGCGCGAGACGCAGTGCGCTCATCGTCGCTTCCGTGCCCGAGTTGACCATGCGGATGATCTCAATGGACGGATAAACCGTTTTGACGAGTTTCGCGAGCTCGCTTTCGAGAAGGGTCGGCGCACCGTAACTCGTGCCGCGCGTTGCGGCTTCCTGCAGGGCTTTGACCACATACGGATGCGCGTGGCCGACGACCATCGGGCCCCATGACCCGACATAATCGATATATTCGTTGCCGTCAATGTCAAAAATGCGGTCGCCTTTCGCATGGTCGATAAACGGCGGATTGCAGTCGACATTCGCGTACGAACGAACCGGACTGTTGACGCCGCCCGGCATTAAATTCTTCGCCTCTTCAAACGCAGCGGCGGATTTTTCCAGATTCAGCAAAGGTATCTCCCCTTTTCGTTACTCGTTGAGCCATTTTGCGGCGTCAATCGCGTGATACGTGATGATAATGTCCGCGCCGGCGCGTTTCATGCTCGTCAGTGTCTCGAGGACGATGCGTTTCTCGTCGATCCAGCCGTTCTGTGCTGCCGCTTTGACCATCGCGTACTCACCGCTGACATTGTACGTCGCGATCGGGAAATTGACATGGTCGCGGACCTGACGCACGATGTCAAGATAGGCCAGTGCCGGTTTGACCATGATGATGTCCGCGCCTTCCTCGACGTCAAGGTCGACTTCCTTGAGCGCTTCGCGGGAATTGGCCGGGTCCATCTGATATTGACGGCGGTCACCGAACTGCGGCGCACTGTCGGCGGCATCGCGGAACGGTCCGTAATACCCCGACGCATATTTGACGGCATAGCTCATGATCGACACGTTTTTGTAATCGCCCGCGTCCAGCGCGTCGCGGATCGCGGCAACGCGTCCGTCCATCATATCGGACGGCGCAACGATGTCGGCGCCGGCTTTCGCCTGCGAAACGGCGACTTTCTGCAGCAGTTCGAGCGTTGCGTCATTGTCAACGTAATGACCGCAGAGTTTGCCGCAGTGACCGTGCGTCGTATACTGGCAAAGGCAGACGTCACCGACGATCATGAGATCCGGGACGGCTTTCTTGATCGCCGCAATCGCACGCTGGACCGGGCTCTTCATATCCCATGCGCTCGACCCGATTTCGTCTTTGTACTCCGGCAGGCCGAAGACTTCAACGGCCGGAATGCCGAGTGCATAAAGCTCTTTCGCGAGTTTGACGGCATTATCGACCGACAGATGATAGCAGCCCGGCATGCTCGGGATCGCTTCCATCACATCTTCACCCGGAACGACGAAGATCGGATAAACGAAGTCATTCGGCGTCAAAACCGTCTCGCGGACCATAGACCGCATTGCCGGCGAAATGCGCATACGACGCGCACGCAGTTTCAGATTTGCCATTTGAAAACATCTCCTATTATTTACCTATATAAGTTCACCGCATCAGTCAAAGAGTCCTCTGACCGCGCGGACAAGGCCGTCAATCGTATAAACGTCAGCCGTTACGTCCGGCGTAATACCGCATTTTGTGAGCGTTTCGGCCGTCACGGGGCCGATGCAGGCCGTTTTGACCTGACGGAGCGGTTCCGTCCCGCCGATGAGTTTGACAAAATTCGTCACCGTCGACGAACTCGTAAATGTCACGACGTCAAAGTCACCGGCTTCGAGGCGCTGACGCAGCGCCGCGCCGTCCGTGTCAGCCGTCACGGTTTGATAAACGGGCGCAACCGTCACCGATGCACCGTTTTCCTTCAGCGTATCCGGCAAAATCTCGCGCGCTACTTCGGCACGCGGAAGGAGGATCTGCGGATGCGGCGAGAGTTTCCCTTTGAGCGCGTCGAGAATTCCCTCGGCACGGTATTCCTTCGGAATGACGTCAGGTTCGACACCGTACTCGCGCAGTTTTGCGGCCGTCGCCGAACCGATCGCGGCAATTGACGCATAACCGAGAGCACGCGTGTCACGACCCGCAGAACACAGACGGGAGAAAAACTCCGTCACACCGTTTGTGCTCGTAAAAATAATCCAATTATACCGCTCGATATGCGCGATCGCGGCGTCAACAGCGGCATAATTGTCCGACGGAGGCGCGATGCGGATCGCCGGTGCTTCCGTGCAGGCCGCGCCGAGCTGTTCGAGCTTTTGCGTCAATTTTGACGCCTGTGTACGTGAACGCGTCACGAGGACGTTTTTGCCGAAGAGCGGATGCTGCGCCTGCGCGTCAAACCACTGGAGTTTTTCGCGGAGCTTCACGACATCGCCGACGATGAAAATCGCGGGCGGCTTTAAGTTTGCGTTTTTGACGTCTTCGGCGGCATGTTCCACCGTCGTTTCGAGAACGCGCTGCTCGGGCTTTGTGCCCCAGCGGATTACGGCGGCAGGCGTATCGGCCGCGCGTCCGTTTTCGATGAGCTTTGCCGTAATATGCGGCAAATTCGATACACCCATAAGGAATACGAGCGTGTCAACGCCCGTTGCTAGATGTTCCCAGCGCATATTGGACTTTGCCTTCGTCGGGTCCTCGTGACCCGTCACGACGGCAAATGACGTTGCGACACCGCGGTGGGTCACCGGGATCCCGGCATAAGCCGGCACCGAAATCGCCGACGTAATGCCCGGAACGATCTCAAACGGGACGTCATTTTCCTCGAGCAGCAGTCCTTCCTCGCCGCCGCGGCCGAAGACAAACGGATCGCCGCCCTTGAGGCGCACGACGCATTTCCCTTCTTTCGCCTTGTCGACAAGCAGCTGACTGATCTCTTCCTGACGCATCGTATGATGACTTGACACTTTGCCGACATAAACGCGCTCCGCGTCAGCGGGCGCCCACTCCATAATGCGGTCATCGGCAAGATGATCGTAGACGACAACATCCGCCTGCTGCAGACATTCGATTCCCTTCAGCGTAATGAGCCGGTAATCTCCCGGACCGGCACCGACCAGATAAACCATTCCCGTTTCAGCCATAAAAAACTCCCCATCTGTATTATTATCCGTTTGACACGTCAAATTGACCGACATGTCACGGACGATCTGTCAATAAGCCGATTTCGTGCAAAATCGCAAGGCCGCCGTCTGCGAGCAGTTTTTCGGCGAGCGCTTTGCCGAGTTTTGCCGCGTCCGCGCGCGATCCGTCAAGGCTCCCGCGGTAAAGTCTTGCCCCGTCGAGCGACGCAATGACGGCTTCGACATGAAGCATGCCGTTTTCCGCCGTCGCATATACACCGACCGGAACCTGACATCCGCCCTCGACCGTATCGAGGAACGAACGCTCCGCTTTCGCGCAGTCCGCCGTTTCCGCGTCATTTAAAAATGATGTCAGCTCCGCGATGCGCGCGTCATCCGCGCGCGTCTCAATCGCTAGCGCCCCCTGACCGACTGCCGGCAGGACAAGGCTCTTCGGCAAAACTTCCGTAATGCGGTCCGCGAAACCGAGGCGCTTCAGTCCCGCCACGGCGAGGATAATCGCGTCAAAGTGTTCGCTTTCGAGTTTCGCGAGGCGCGTATTGACATTGCCGCGCAGGCTCACGATGCTCAGATCCGGCCGCGCGTGCAGGAGCTGCGCCGTACGGCGAAGGCTCGACGTCCCGACCTTTGCGCCCTCGGGAAGCTCCCGAAATGACGCGTATTTCTCACTCACGAACGCATCGCCCGGATCCTCGCGTTTGGTAATCGCGCGGATTACGAGCCCCGCCGGCACTTCCGTCGGCATGTCCTTGAGACTGTGTACCGCGATGTCAATGCCGCCTGCGAGCATCTCCGACTCGAGTTCCTTCGTAAACAGTCCTTTGCCGCCGATCTTTGCGAGCGGCGCGTCAAGGACTTTGTCTCCTTTTGTCGTCATGAGTTTCTGTGTAATCGTGAGCTGCGGATATTTTTCGCGCAGACGCGCTTCGACGTAATCCGCCTGCCAACGCGCGAGCTTACTGCTCCGTGTACCGATAATGATCGTGTCGTTCTTCACTCGTTCCCGTCTCCCCTATCGTATCCAGTTTAAACAAAGCGCGCATCGCGTCAATATAGAACTGCTCCTGCGGCGTGCCCGCCGAGGCGTTGAGTTTCATCATCGGCATACGCAGGATTTTGCGGACGATCATCCGCGACATATGCTCGATCTGACGCTGCTCTTCCTTCGAAAGATCAGGCAATTTACTGCCCATACGCTTGAGTTCACGCCGACGGATCCGGTCACAGCGCTCCGAAAGCAAGGCCATCAAAGGACGCAGTGACAAATACTGAAAACGATCCTCAATCGCCGCAACTTCTTCCTCGACAATCTTGTCCGCCGTCACCGCTTCCTCGCGGCGCTCCTGAACGTGTTCATCCACGACAGACTCCAGTGCATCAATATTATAGAGCGTTACGCCGCGAATATCCCCGACCTCCGGGTCAACGTCACGCGGCACCGCAATATCAATGAAGAAAATCGGCCGTCCCTGACGCTTTGTCATGAGCTGCTGTGTTTCCCACGGTTTAACGACGTAATGCGGCGCCCCCGTTGACGTCACGACAACGTCAACGTCAATCGCGCCGCGCAGGGCAACCGCAAACGGAACTGCCTCGCCGTGAAACTGCTCCGCGAGAATCCGCGCTTTTTCGATATGACGGTTCGCGACATAAATCTTCGCAATTCCGCGCGCCATCAAGTGTTTTGCCGTTAGTTCCGCCATCTTGCCCGCGCCGAAAATAAGCGCCTTACGGCCTTCGAGCGTACCGAACTTCTCGCGGGCGAGCTCTACGGCCGCATAACTGACCGAAACCGAATTATACGCAATACGTGTTTCCGTCCGCACACGCTTTCCCGTTGCAATCGCACGGTGAAACAGCGTGTTAAGAACCGTACTCGTCGTCCCTTCCTCGCGCGCAATCGCATACGCTTCCTTCACCTGCGACAAAATCTGACCCTCGCCGAGCACCAGCGAGTCAAGGCTCGCAGCCACGCGGAACAAATGACGAATACACTCTTCCTCCGTAAACGAATAAAGATACTCGTCAATATTCTCCTCATTGCCCGCCATGTCAAACATAAACTGTTTCAGCGTATCGCGGTCCTCTTCGACGTCATCGACGACGGCATAAACCTCACTGCGGTTACAAGTCGAAAGCACCACGGCTTCCGACAACCCCGCGTATTCATTTAAATTGGCCAAGCCGTTCCGGACAGACGGCTTCGGGATTGAAAAGCGCTCCCGCACGTCAACGGGAGCCGTCTTGTGATTCAGTCCCAATACCAGTAATTGCATCTCGAATCTCACCCTCCGCCCGGTCGAGCTGACCGGATCGTATTTGTTCCAAAACCGATTCACTGAGCGCGTGACGCCAAAACGCCTGACGTGACTCACTCGTCGCAAGATATGCATGAAGTTCCGCGCGCAAAACGGCCAAACGGTCAAGCCACTCGCCGAATGCCGGCGGAAACTCGCGCTCGAGTTCCTGACGAAGCACTCGGGAAAGAGCCGGGCTCCGTCCTCCCGTCGCGACCGTCAAAAGCAGGTCGCCGCGCTCCACCGAAGCCGGCACGAAAAAATCCGACTGTTCCGGCGTCACAGCGTCATTAACGAGAGCCCCCGATGCACGCGCCTCCTTCGACGCACGCTCGTTTACCTTCGCGTCATTTGACGCGCAAAACACGAGTACAAATCCCTGCAGCATCCCCGGAGCATAACCCGCCTGACGCCAACAAATTTCCTGCCGCGAAGCCATCTCCCGCAGTGCTGACGTCAAATCCGGTGCGATCACCGTCACCGACGCCCCCGCCGCGATGAGACGCCGGATTTTTCGTTCCGCGACACGTCCGCCGCCGACAACGGCACAGGGCCTCCCCGCAAGTTTCAGGTTCAACGGATAAAGCCCCATACACATCCCACGCTTTCGGAATCTTGAATCTCATTCATAATTCATGTTTCTTATTATACACCAAATGTCATAGAATAAAAAGTCACCGTAACAAAATAAAGAAGCGCCGAAACATCCTGCAACAGGATGCCCCGACGTTTCATTTCGCCTTTATGCACCAAACTTATTTCAAATGACGACGGTGCTCACGCTTTCAATTCTCTTCGAGATCCGCCGAAGCCGATTTACGGCGGCGATAGCGGATATAAAGAGCAACAAGGATAACGGCAGCAACAATGAGGAACACAAGCGTCACCTCATGTCCGATACTCATCAACATTTCCCAGCTTTCGCCGAGCATCATACCCGCGAACAGGATGAGTGCCGTCCACGGTGCCGAACCGGCGAGCGTATAGACCACAAACTTTTTAAAGTCAACATGGGCAAACCCGGCCGGCAGCGAAATAAACGTACGCACAACCGGCATCATACGGCTGAAAAATACCGCCTTCAGGCCGTACTTGTCAAACCAGCGCTGCGCAATGTCAACATGGGACTTTTTAATGAAGAAATAGTGACCGTAACGGTCGACGAAGGAACGTCCGCCCTTATGTCCGACCGCATACGCGAACAAAGATCCCGCCAAGCCGCCGATCAGTCCCGCAACAAGCGCTCCCGTAAACGTCAACTGGCCCGTAAAAATCAGGAAACCGGCAAAGCCCAGCACGAGTTCACTCGGAATCGGAATGCAGGCATTCTCCCCTGCCATCAACACGGCAATCGCAACATACCCCCACGATGCAATGAACTCCAGGAAGATTTGCGAAAACTGTTCCATGGATTAGCCCCTTTCTTGTCATAAATTGATGTACTTGAATTTCCTGCCCATATTATACACGGGAAATCCTGAAAAGTGCAGGAATAACGGTTAAATATCGTTTAAATTTCAGCCGAACCAGTGGAACATCTCGGCGAAGCCGTAGAGACCGATGAGAATGAAAACGGCAGCCGCAATATAGCGAAGCGTCTTCTCCGGCAGTTTCTTCTTGAGAACGGCGCCTGCGATAACCGCCGCACCGTCTGCAAGCATCATGCCTGCTGTCGTCCCGAGAAGGACCGTTATCATATCCTGATACTGCGCAGCAAGCGTAATCGCCGTAATCTGCGTTTTATCGCCCATTTCCGCCATAAAGAACGCGATCGCCGTCGTCCAGAACGGCGTATGCTTATTGCTGAACTCGCCTTCTTCCAATTTATCGCCGCGCAGCGTCCAGATACCGAAGCAGATAAACAGAATCGAAACGGCAAACTGCAGCAGTGCCGGGTCCATCGAACTGCCGATAAAATAGCCGAATACGACGGCAATCAGGTGATTTGCCAGCGTCGCCGCAAGAATACCGAGCATAACCGTCGTCCACTGATAACGAGCTGCAAGCAGCATAGCCAGGAGCTGCGTCTTATCACCCATTTCAGCTAATACGACAACAAGTAACGATGCAGAAAAAGCTTCCATGAAAAATCTCCCCCATACACAACACATCCGGTATATACCGGATAAAAAAAGCGGGACTCCCGGCGGAAAACCGCCTGAAGTCTCGCTTTGACCGTCGGATCAATGAATAAGCCAGGCCGAATGCCGGTATGTTGACTTATTCCCGGATCGGGCATCCCCGTCCGCAGCTACTCCCTTACAGGAACGTGATAACAGATATAAGAAAAGCCCGCAGAGGCGGGCATGATTCCGTGGTGCCTCAGAGAGGAATCGAACCACTGACACGGGGATTTTCAGTCCCCTGCTCTACCGACTGAGCTACCGAGGCAAAAGTGGCGACCCGAATGGGACTT
>CACXCC010000118.1 GCA_902766015.1 uncultured Veillonellaceae bacterium | reverse complement strand
GAGTCCCTTAAGTTTCGGCATGTGAAGACGAACGTCACCGGAAGTGGTCGTAAGGTTTCGGGAATAATGCCCGGACCGATACCCCTGCCCTGATCACCGGTGCCCCCCTCGTCAAATGTTTGGTAAAATAAAGCCAATCAGAGGATGTTATAAGGAACAAAATATGACCTTGAGCTAAAAACCCTCTAAACGTCATATCTGCACTTATAGATATTGGTATGGCAAAATATATCGAGTCGTTTTGCCGTTCCCGGCTTTTTGAATCGTTCCCTGATCGGACATTATCTTCAGGATGCGCATTGCCGTCGAGGAGCTGACGCCGAGAAGCTTTTCAGTCTCGCGGCGCGTGATCGCGTCGTGCTCGGCAAGATAGGAAAGAACGGTTTCCTCCTGCGTGAGATTTCGGCCGGAGGAACTATCCTGACCATTCTGTTCCATGCGCGGCAGGATGATTTTAAACGCGTTCGGCGTGACCTGAATGTGCGGCTTTTGCGGATTCGATTTGTACGCGCTGCGAATCTTCATCAGGCCGGTGCCGTACGCTTCGATGAGGTCCAGACGGTAGAATATGTCCGCGAGTTTCTTGTTGCGGCACACGGAAAGGCCGATCAGGATGTCCTCTTTATGAACGCCGGGGAGAAGGCCGCCGATCGAAACGAACTCCATGCGATCGCGGTACACGCTGATGAGCGTGCTTGCGCTGAACGAATAATCCCGGTGAATGATGCAGTTGAGCAGCGCCTCGCGGATTGCGGAGTCCGGATACGCCTTGAAATCATGCCGGTACAAGCCGCTGAATGTCGCCCCGGTCGGATTGTTCAGCTTCAGATAATCGAAGCATTTTTCAAGCTGCGTAAAGAGCGACCCGCCGAATTCCTGACGGTCAGCAAAATGATCCTGGTCTGTGCCCTGAAAAACCGCCGCTTTGATCGTAAACGGGCATTGATCGGAGAGGAGCAGCGCGAGGTTCGTAAAGACCTGATCGTTCCGGCGAATCCCCAACGTCTGCATTTGCTGCGCGCCGAACGGCAGATTGTGCGCGGCAAAGACTTCTTCGGCTTTTTTGAATGTCAATTCTTGGTTGAGGGCGATGTTGGCCTCGGTTTCGTTTTCCGGATTCAGCATGATGTTTTCTCTCCTTTCTAATCATCATTCTAATCATTCTAGTCATTCCAGTCAATATGATGATTCGAATGACGAGAAAGGAGGCGTCAATCACACCCGATCCTCATCGATGAGCGGGCCGAGGATGTAGAATGACGCGTGCGCCTTCGCGAATAATTTGCCGTCGGCGTCCGTTATGAGACATTCCGCTGCTACGGTATGCTGACCGTCATGCAGAATGACGGGCTTGGCCAGAATCGCGTGCGTCAAAGGCACGGAATGCATGAACTCCATGCTCATCGAAATCGTGACGCCCTTTTTATTGCGCAGGAGAACCGCCGTGGCCATCGCCGTGTCCGCCATACTCATGAGAACGCCTCCGTGCGTGATGCCGTAAATATTCGTATGGTAATCGTCAATCGTCAGCGCGAGATAGTTCTGTCCTTCCGCGTCAAATTCCATCCGGATGCCGAGCCGTTTGACATACGGATCAAGCTTGTAGTTCTGAATGACGCCCCGGCGCACTTCCGCCATCAATTTCTCTTTCGTCAAAATCCGTCCCTCCCCGCTATCGAATCGACAGGAACGCCCTGCCGTTATACTTTACTTTTCATTGTAACATAAATCCGGCACGCATTCGCGAAAATCCCTCTCCAAACAGACAAAAACGCCCGCGTTCCGTTACGAAAGCAGGCGCCGACATAGTGACGTCAAAATTTTGTTGCCGGTATACCGGATATATTCCGATTACCTGATGGGCAATCCGTGGTATAATTATGTTGATAGACGGGTACATCACAGATATTTAGAACAAATTCATTGAATTTTTGATCGATAGAAGGAAGAAGGTTCAACCTGCCATGAAAAAATTCGTTGTCGCCATCGATTCGTTTAAGGGGAGCCTGACGTCCATGCAAGCGGGAACAGCCGCATGCCGGGCCATTCAGGACGCGCTGCCGAACGCCGCGGTACGCGTTTTCCCTGTTGCAGACGGCGGCGAAGGAACCGTTGACGCGTTGACGGAAGGTCTGCGCGGACGCATTGTCACGACGGAAGTGACGGGACCGCTCGGCAAGATCATCAAAAGCCGTTACGGACTGCTTCCGGACCGCACGGCCGTCATCGAGATGGCAGACGCCGCGGGACTTACCATGGTACCGAAATCCCAACGAAATCCGCTCTATACGACGACATACGGACTCGGCGAACTCATCCTCGAAGCCGCGGAAATCGGCTGTCGTCATTTCATCATCGGCATCGGCGGAAGTGCGACAAATGACTGCGGACTCGGCATGCTCAGTGCTCTCGGCGCACGGTTTTACCGCGCGGACGGAACGCCGGCCGGGTTTTACGGGCGCGATCTTCACGACATTGAGACTGTTGATTTCCGCCGTCTCGCTCCCGTGCTCAAAAGCTGTACGTTTGAAATCGCCTGTGACGTCACGAACCCGCTCTGCGGCGAAAACGGCTGTTCCGCTGTTTTCGGTCCGCAAAAAGGCGCAACGCCCGAAATCGTCGCGCGCATGGACGCGGATATCTGCCGTTTCGCGGGACTCGTCGAGCGCGCCTGTGACACGTTCGGGATGCGCGCACCCGGAGCCGGCGCCGCGGGAGGACTCGGGTTTGCGTTCCGCGTCGTTCTCGGCGGTCAATTGACGCCGGGCATTGACCTGATCCTCCGTGCGATCCACATCGAGGACGCGCTGAAAACCGCCGATTATCTCATCACGGGCGAAGGAAGACTTGACGCGCAGACCGCCATGGGAAAAGCCCCCGTCGGAATCGCGCGCCTCGCCCATCGCGTCAAACCGCGCATTACAACGATTGCGGTCTGCGGATGCGCCGCGCCCGAAGCGGCTGCCGTCAATCACGCGGGCATTGACGCATATTTCCCGATCATCCAAACGCCGATGTCCGTCGAAGAAGCGATGGAACCGTCTACGGCAGTACGCAGTCTCCAACGCACCGTAACGCAGATTGCGCGGCTTATTGACGCCGTGACGTATTAAGCTTGACGTCAATAAAGAAACATCACGCCCTTTCCCGACGGCATTCGGGTGCCCTGACTGACCAGTTTTCCGCATCAGGGCATTAAGAAAAATAGACTTTCGCCTGCCGCCTGAATTGTTTTAGCACAGCGAAAGTCTATTTTTTAGCCCGCAACTTTTACGGAAGTCGGGAATGACCGAACGCCGCCTTTTTACCGTCAAGGGGCAGGGGCGCACAGTCTGTTGTCCTCAAATCCGAAGACAGAGGCAGCAGGACGTCCCCGACTGACTGGTTTGCTACATCAGGGCGTTAAGAAAAAAATAGACTTTCGCCTGCCGCCTGAATTGTTTTAGCGCAGCGATTTGATTCAGGCGGCTTAATTAAGCGAAAGTCTATTTTTTTTAGCCCGCAGCTTTTAAAGGAAGTCGGGGACGCCCTGCTGCCGTCAGGTCATTACTCCTTTGACGTCAGACTGTACGCCCCTGCCCCGTTTTCCCGAGTTTTCCGTTTTTCTCCGCTTTCCATGTCAAGAACATATGCCGCAGCGTCATCATCGGATGATAAAGGAGCATGCGCGGACCGCCGTAACGCATGACGGTACGGATCTTTTCGCGCATCTCCGGCTTGTAGCAGTGAATCGGACACGCACTGCAAAACGTTTTCTCCGCCATACGCGGGCAGCGCTCCAAACGCAAATCCGCATACGCCGCAAGATCCCGGCATTCGGCGCAAAATCCGTCCTCCCCGCGGTCATTATGATGATGGCGGCAGTACACCGCAATAATCTCATGCACAACCTGCCGTTCCTGCGCGCGTTTTTTCTCGACTTCTTCCTTCGTCATGCTCTCACCTCTTTTATTTCGTATCAACTGACTTTATTGTAACGCAAAAAAACGGCTGCAGCGGGAACAAATGTTACGCTGCAGCCGTTTTATCGGCGAAATATGGATTTATAACGCGCGCGAACCTTCGCCGCGGACGGCGGAAAGGATCAAACCGACAATAACACCGACGATCGACGGGACAACCCATCCCATCATATCCGGATAGAGCGGCAGATACGCCGTGAAGAACTGATCGAGTGCGTCAATTTTGAGATTGGCCGCGTTGAGTGCGTCAACGAGCGCAAATACGAGCGCAATATACGCCGCGCAACGGTAAACCGTGTAACGCGTGCCGATCGCACCGCTGAACAGTGACGTCAAAACGAGGACGATGACAACCGGATAAATCGCAACGAGGAACGGTACGGCGAGCGCGATGATCTGCGTCAGGCCGACGTTTGACACGGCGAACGAAAACAGCGTGAAAATAAGCGCCAGACGTTCATACGAAATACGGTTTCCGAGCAGGCGGTTGAAGAACCACGACGAACCCGAAACGAGGCCGCAGCTTGTCGTCAGGCACGCGAGACAGATGACGACACCGAGGACCATATTGCCGGCCGGTCCGAACAGGATCGTGACGGCGCTGGCAAGGAGCTGTCCTCCGTTTGCGGAGAGCCCCAAAACGCTCGCACTCGTCGCGCCGAGATACGTCAGCGACAGGTAAACGATCGACATCAACGTGATGGAAATAATGCCGGCGAAGACGCAGATTTTGCCGAGCGCCTTCGGATCTTCCACGCCGCGCGCACGCACCGAGTTGATGATAATCGTACCGATTGCGATTGACGCGAGCATATCCATCGTCTGATAACCGTCGAGGAAGCCCTGCGTAAACGGTGCGTCAATGTATTTGCCCGTTGCCGCCATCACGTCACCGAGCGGCGTAATGAAGCTTTTCGCGAACATGATCGCGAGGAACACCAGCAGGATCGGCGTCAAAACTTTGCCGACGCGGTCGATGAGCTTGTTCGGATTCAGCGCGAGGAAGAACGTCGCGATGAAAAACAGCGCCGTATAACCGGCCATGCCGATCGTGATGCTCTCCGGCGCCAAAAACGGACGCACACCGATCTCAAACGAAACGGCGCCGGTACGCGGAATCGCGAAGCCCGGTCCGATCGTCAGATACAGGACGGCAAGCAGTCCCGACGCAAAACGCAGACTCGTGACCTTTCCGATGAATTCGATGTATTTGCCGCCCTGCAGCGCAATGGCGACGATACCGATAAACGGCATGCCGACACCCGTAACGAGGAAGCCGATCATTGCCGGAATCGCGTGATCGCCCGCGGCCTGTCCGAGCGCCGGCGGGAAAATCAGGTTTCCTGCCCCGAAAAAGATCGAGAACATCATCAGCCCGATGCCGACGAGTTCCCCTTTTGACAATTGGTTCATATGTTCCTGAGACTGACACGAAGCCCCTTTGCGGTCAGTCTCTCCCTCCTTTCCGTGAACATCCGTCTTATGATTCCGCAGGTGTCCACTCTGACAATACATTCCAGCGCATAAAAAAATTGCGTCCCGCCGAGGGACACAAATGACGCGCTGATCCCTTCTATAACGACGACTATTATATCATCTGCGCATAGAAGTTGCAAGTTTTTCGACAGTCTTTTTGTAAAAGTGTAAAAATTCAAGCAGTTATATGACGACATTGACGTATCAAGCCGTGAAAGTTTGCGCTGTTTGTGGTACGATAAGGTCAAAGCGGAAAGGATGAGAACGATGGCTCAGGAACAGGAAACGAAAGAGACGAAGGATATTCAGGCAGAGATCGCACGCCCCCACGGCCGCGAGCAGCAGGTCAAGATGGAGATTCTCGATATGATTCATCGCGGCGAGTCGCCGTATGACATTATTTATCATGTGGCGAAGTGGCTGGAGGATGTGTCGGGCGAGCCGAATTATGCGCGTTATGTGGAGCAGCAGATCCGCGCCGTTTACGGCTGTGCCTTGGAGCATGAGAAACCGCTCGAAAATGAGCTTCATGAGGTTGAGGAACGGCTGAAGCGGATTGAGGCGGCGTTTGCGAATCCGGCGTTTACGGAGGAGGAGCATATCCGCATCGGGTTTGCAATTGACCGGCATAAGAAGAATATCGAGCGACTGAAGACACTGATTCAGGAGGCGCAGGCGAATCATACGAAGCCGGTTATTGTGAAAAATTAAATCGGCGGGATCGTGGGAACGGTTCGGCTGACTAAGCTGTGGCTAAAAGGCGGGACAACGGCACGGTTTCTGCCTAAAAGCTGCCGCTAAAAAATTTCCCCTTTCGCTTAATTTAGTCGCCCGGTATCAAACCGCTGCGCTTAAAAGATACCGGGCTCCGTGCGAAAGGGGAAATTTTTCTTAACGCTTTTCGCAGCAAAACGGCAGAAATCGTGCCGTTGTCCCTCACGTTTGTTTTTTTGAGACATCCGAACCGTTCCCACGATCCCTTACGTTTTCTTGTTAAGATGATATCTCCCTTTGTTGTAAAGTTTACGTTTCCGAGCACCCTCGTAACGTAAGGGACAAGGAAACACAGACGCTGCCTTAGAAACTATAACGTGAGCGGCAGCTTTTAGGCAGAAACCGTGCCGCCCCGCCTCCCCGCCTCGTATATGCTATGGTAGGAAGCATCTCGATTCAGGCACAAAAAAAGCACGAAAGTCTCGTGCTTCCGCGCTTTTTTGATTGTCAAAAGACGTTTCAGAGTTCGTTATGAATCCGAGCCGAAAGGTGAATGATATCCGCTGCCATCGAGCGCATCATCGTCGCCGTCGCGAGATAATCCTGCGCATGGGAAACCAGCGCAAACGGGATCTTCGCGTCCGGATCCGCGGCCGTCGGCAAAAGTTCCTTCGTCTCAATCTCGCGAGCCTGCAGCAGAAGCTCCGTCGCCTTTTTCAGCGCTGCTTCACCCTTATAAAAATTGCCGGAATTCGCCAGCGTAAACGCATGCATAATCTGTCCGTTCGCGTCACCGGCAAGACTGATCAAACGGATTGCGATATCTTCCATATTACTCATAACAAAGTCCCCCTATCCGGAATCCTTCATTTTACTCTCTTCGCGCTCAAGGTACCACGCCGCGCCCGGTATGTCAAGAGTCTAAAGCAAAATTTTGGTAAACACCGGGGAAAATCTGACACCAGTATTTATGAACAGGTGCTAAAACCATAAACCGTATTTCTTGTTCTAAACTCCTAGTACCTGCTCTTAAAAAATTTTGCAAAAAAAATTTCCCACGCTGCCGAAACAGGTGGGAAATGGGACTTTACCTTGGTTAATCGAGGACGTAAACCTCCACGTCACGGCGTCCGAACTGCATCGCAGAACCGTAGTCTTCCATGCAGAGGTCAATGCGGTTGCCGTAAATCGCGCCGCCCGTGTCAGCCGCGATGGCGATGCCGTAACCCGGGATGTAGAGACGCGTTCCGAGCGGAATGACGTCCGTGTCGACGGCTGCAACGCCGTACTGCGCCGGCATGCCGGATGCGGTGATCCCGCTTCCGCCGCCGTCCCACGGCAGATATGCGCTGGCTTCCATATAATAAACGGCGTTGTAAGAACCGACACCGTCAATGGAGTTGGCCGGTTCCGGCTGGGAAGCTGCCTGCTCTTCCGCGATCTTGGCCGCACTGTCCGTGAGTTCGATGTTCGTGTTTTCGGAAACCTCGGCGTTGAGGCCCGGATTGACGTCATAATCCGCGAGAACATAGCCGTTATCAACGAGAACCTCGCCGACCGTGTCTTTGCCCGTCAGAATCGTTTTCTTCTGGCCGTTGTACTCGATCGTGATCGGAACGGCACGGCGGATCGTAATATCCGTGTGCTTCTCGTCCGTTTTCGTCATCTTGAATTCGTCTTTGCTGCCCAGCTCAACGCCGGCACGGCTGAGGATCGTCGTGGGGCTCGTATACGTCGTGTGTTCGGTGATGGTGCGGCCGTCAACGTGAATGTTGACCTGATGCATGCCTGCCGGCATAACGCTGTTGTCTGCACGAACCGGCATCGTAAAACCGGCCGTCAAAAGCATGGAGCCCGCGAGAACCGCGCTGAGTACCATCTGTTTTTTCCATTGTTTGAAGTTACGGAGTACCATGTAATTCCCTCCTATCGATTGCCGGGATCACGAAAAGTAGTAGATTCAGGTTGAAAGTCGTATAGAATAGGCAGCCGGACGGGCTGCCAGGTCCCGGTAAAGAAACATAACGGTTAAGAGTATACCATGGTGAATTTGAGTTTGTCAAACTCATCGGTTACTATACTCCCACTTTTAGCTGAAAATGATATGAAAAATGGGAATCAAAAAGTGGCGGCCTGCCCAAATGTGACAAAGCGCACCACTTTTATTTCGGTACTAAGACCAGCTATTATATTAATCGGTCAATCCGTACAGCTCGCGGGCGTTTTCCGTCGTCTGACGAGCCGTTTCGGCGAGCGAAATGCCCTTGATTGCCGCGACTTTCTGCGCGACGTACGTGACAAATGCCGGTTCGTTGCGCTTGCCGCGCATCGGAACGGGAGCCATGTACGGTGCGTCCGTCTCGATGAGAAGGCGCTCGAGCGGTACGTCTTTGACGATTTCCGGCAGCTTGACGGCATTTTTGAACGTCAGAGGACCGTCAACGCCGATGAACCAGCCGAGTTTGAGGAGTTCGCGCGCCATTTCGTAACTGCCTGAGAAGCAGTGCATGACTCCCGGAACGTCCTTTGCCTCTTTTTTGAGGATCGCGAGCGTATCGCCGTGGGCTTCGCGGTCATGGACGCAGATCGGCAGATGCAGTTGACGCGCGAGGTCGATCTGACGCACAAAGATGCGCTGCTGGAGGCGGCGTTTATCGGGATCCTTTTCCCAATAATAGTCAAGTCCGATCTCGCCGATCGCAACGACGCGTTTTTCCTCCGTCCACGCGGCGAGTTGATCGTCATCGCGCCCCGTCATGTCAAAGGCTTCCTCGGGATGAATGCCGACACCGGCGTAAACGCCTTCGTACTCAGCGGCGAGTTTGACGGCAAGTGCCGATGACGCGAGCGTGTCGCCCATGTTGATAAGGCGCGTCACACCGGCCTGACGCGCGCGCTCGACCGTTTCTTTGACGTCATCCTTGAATTTCGCGTCATTGAGGTGCGTGTGGGTATCGACAAACTCCATAACGGGGCTGCCCGGCTTGACAATTTCGATGTCCATTAATGTACCTCGGTGCCGGCCGGCATATCGACGGAAACGACTTTGAGATCCTTGTTATCGGCTGCCGCGAGAATCATGCCGTGAGAAACGACGCCGCGGATCTTCGCCGGTTTGAGGTTTGCGACGAGGATGACATTCTTGCCGACGATATCGTCAATCGTATAGTTCTTCGCGATACCCGAAACGACTTCGCGCTGCTCCGTGCCGAGGTCGACCGTCAATTTGAGGAGTTTGTCGGCTTTCTCGACTTTTTCGGCCTTGAGGACTTTGGCGACGCGCAGTTCGAGCTTTTTGAAGTCATCGATCGTGACTTCACCCGGCTCGGCCTGTTTGGCCTGTTTCTGTTTCTTTTCGGCCTTGGCCTGTTTGGCCTGTTTCGCCTGCGCTTTGGCGGCTTCTTTGTCTTCTTTTTCGACTTCGATGCGCGGGAAAAGCTGTTCCGGCGTACCGACGTGCAGTCCTGCCGGCGTGCCGCCCCACGTTTCGATGTCCGTCAACTGAACATCCGCGAACGCCTGCGGAAGATTGAGCTGTTTCCAAATGCGTTCTGCCGTCTGCGGCATGAACGGGGAAATGAGCACGCTGATCGTACGAAGCGACTCGACGAGGTTGTAGAGTACGTTCGCGAGTTCCTGTTTCTTCTCCGGATCCTTGGCGAGTGCCCACGGAGCCGTTTCATCGATGTATTTGTTCGCGCGGCTGATGAACGCCCAGACTTTTTTGATCGTCAGCGACAACTGCATGTTCTCCATATTATCGCGGAAGAAGTCCACCGTTTCCTTTGCGTCGGCGCGCAGCGAGAGGTCAATGTCACTTTCACCCTGCGGTGCGAGAACGACGCCGTCCTGGAACTTGCCGATCATGTTCAGCGTGCGGTGCAGCAGGTTGCCGAGATCGTTCGCGAGGTCGCTGTTGATACGCTGAATGAGCGCATCACGCGAGAAATTGCCGTCCTGGCCGAGATTGATTTCGCGCAGCAGGAAATAACGGATTGCATCGGCGCTGAATTCGTCGATGAGGGCGATCGGGTCGACGACATTGCCTTTGGACTTCGACATCTTGTCCCCGTCGACGATGAGCCAGCCGTGACCGTAAACCTTCTTCGGCAGAGGCAGATCGAGCGCCATAAGGATGCACGGCCAAATGATCGTATGGAAACGAACAATCTCTTTCCCGACGAGGTGCAGGTCTGCCGGCCAATATTTTTGGAATTTCTCCGGATCATCGAGGAACCCGATCGGCGTCAGGTAGTTCGTCAGTGCGTCAAACCAGACATAAATGACATGTTTCGGATCCGTCGGCACCGGGATGCCCCAGTTGAACGACGTACGCGAAATGCAGAGATCGTCGAGGCCCTGTTTGATGAAGTTAATCATCTCGTTGCGGCGCGAAACCGGCTGAATGAAATCCGGGTTGTCCTCGATATATTTCAGCACGCGGTCGGCGTATTTGCTCATTTTGAAGAAATACGCTTCTTCGGAGACTTCCTGCACCGGACGATGGCAGTCCGGGCAGCAGCCGTTTTCGTCCAGCTGATGCTCTGTCCAGTACGACTCGCACGGCGTGCAGTACAGGCCCGTGTATTTGCCTTTATAAATGTCGCCCTTGGCGTAAATGCGACGGAAAATTTCCTGAACGACTTGGATATGACGCTCCTGCGTCGTGCGGATGAAGTCGTCGTTGCTGATGTTGAGTTTTTTCCAAAGGTTCTGGAAGCTTGCGACGATTTTATCGGTGTATTCGATCGGCGTGACGCCGGCTTCTTCGGCTTTCTGCTGGATTTTGAGGCCGTGTTCGTCGGAACCGGTGAGGAAGAATACGTCATAGCCGGCAAGGCGTTTGAAACGCGCGATGGAGTCGGCGATCGTGGTGCAGTATGCGTGCCCGATGTGGAGTTTTGCGCTCGGGTAGTAGATCGGGGTTGTGATATAGTACGGTTTCTTTTCTGTCATAGATAGTTCTCCTTTCGGCGGCCGCGCCAATGTTACGCGCCGCGTCGATGAATTGGTCTGTCTTCTATTATAGCATATCGGACAATACGTGTAACTTATTCTTATCTTCATAAAAACGAAGGCAGCGGGCAGGGCGTCCGGCATGACTTTGCTGCGAAGAGGCGTCAAAAATGCCGTTTTCTCACGGAGCCTGAATTGCTTAAGCGCAGCGATTTGATTCAGGCGCCTATAATTGAAAGAAAACGGCATTTTGGGCGCCGGTCAGCATGTCATGCCGGGCGACCTGCCCGCTGCGGGTGTTTCTAAGTTATGTCAACGTCAAATGTTATTCTTCTTCGGCTTTCAGCACCGCCTGATATACATCGCGGCGGCTTATCCCGATTTTCTTGGCGGTCTCGCGCATCGCTTCTTTGCGCGGCATCCCCGATTCTTCGAGCATGCGGCAATACGCGGCGGGATCGGCCGGGATTTCTTCAGTATCCGTGTCAGCTGACGCGTCAAAACCGGCAATGACGAGAACGAATTCACCGCGCGGCTCGTTTTCCGTGTAATAGTCAAGCAGACTTTGGAGCGTACTGCGGCGGAACTCCTCGAATTTTTTCGTGAGTTCGCGGCAGGCAACGGCTTTGCGGTCGCCGAGCGCGGCGAGAAGTTCTTTGAGGGTGCCTTTTAACCGGTGAGGCGCCTCGTAAAAAATCAGCGTCTCCTCATGCGTGCGAAGTTTTGCTAAGAGTTCGTCACGTTTTTTCGCCGTGCGCGGCAGAAAGCCCGCAAACGTAAAGAGCGTCGTGTCAAGTCCGGAGCAGATGAGCGCGGAAAGCGCGGCATTGCAGCCCGGAAGCGGCGTGACGCGGATGCCCGCGTCAATGGCGAGTTTCGCGAGATGACTTCCGGGATCGCAGATGCCGGGGAGTCCCGCGTCGCTGACGCAGATGAGATCGTGCCCTTCCTTCATATACGCGATGAGCTCCGGCCCTTTTTCGAGCTTATTGTGCTCGTGGTAGCTCGTGAGCTTCGTATGGATATCAAAATGCGTCAGCAGATGACGCGTATGACGCGTATCCTCGGCCGCGATGAGGTCAACTTCGGAGAGCAAACGAACGGCGCGGTATGTCATATCCTCGAGGTTGCCGATCGGCGTTGCCGCGAGGTACAGTGTCCCGTAATCCGTTGACACAGTCGTTTCTTCCGTCATGGTTCTTCCTCCATTCCGTAAATGCGGCGGATCTCCTTCGTATACGAACCGTCTTCCCCGTGTACAATGAGCGGCGGCAAAACGGCAAGCCCGCCCGGCGATGCGCCGACGACGGCTTCGAGGAGCATCATGTTCGGCTTTCTCCCCGTTTTCGGCTGGACGAACTGCAGGCGTTTCATCTCGAACTGATGCCGATGAAGCGCCGCGACGATTTCCGTCAAACGCTCGGGAAGATGAACCATCGCGAGCCTGCCGCCGAAACGGAGCGCATAACGCGAAGCCGTCACGACATCTTCGAGCGTCGCCGTAAATTCGTGACGCGCCCGCGCAACGCCGCTCAGTTTGTTCGCCGTTCCGTGCGAAACGGGACGGTACGGCGGGTTCGCAAGCACGACGTCAAAGGACTCGGGGCGGTACAAATCCCGGATCTGCCGATAATCGCCCTGACGGACCGTGATTTTTTCCTCGAGGTCATTGAGGCGAACATTGCGCGCCGCAAGCTTTGCCATGACGGGATTGAGCTCAACGGCATCGATCTGACGCACAGAATCGGCGATGAGCAGCGGCATGACGCCCGTTCCCGTCCCGAGGTCAAGAACGCGCTGGT
The DNA here is from genome assembly GCA_902766015.1 of uncultured Veillonellaceae bacterium. Lineage (GTDB taxonomy): Bacteria > Bacillota > Negativicutes > Selenomonadales > Selenomonadaceae > RUG11126. The sequence continues at coordinate 28,978 of CACXCC010000118.1, read as the reverse complement.
GCGCACGCCACTGCGGGAAATGCGCGAGCAGGACGGCGTCGAGCGAAAAACAAAATTCGCGCGTATTCTGGATAATCCGACGGCCTTGATACAAAAGATCGTCAAGGCGCTCATCGGGTCCGAGTGTCAAGTCTTCCGGTTTCACGATTTCGGCTGATCCCCCGTATCCGGTCTGCGGTTTCCGTTTTCGCGGCGCGGGCGGGGACGGCGTTCGCGGAATTTCGTGTCACCGTTTTCCCTGCGGTCGGGGCGGCTGCCCCGAGGGCGGCGTTCACGGAACCTCGAGTCACCGTTTCCTTCGCGGCGTTCAGGCCGTCCGCCTTCGCGGCGCGGACGACGTTCTCCCGTACGCGGACGGCGGTTCCCGTTTTCGCGGCGCGGACGCGGACGATGATTCGGCGTACGCGGACGACGTTCGCCCGGTTTTGACTCCGAAGGATCGAGTTCCGCGATGATCGTATCGGCCGCGCGGTCTTCCTCGTCACGGATTTCGCGCTCGACTTTGACGTCATCTTCCTCTTCTTTGACGGCGAGTTCATCCCATGACGTGACGATCGTCTGACGATTGTCCAGTAGGACTGTCGCCGTATGACGCTGCAGATTGACATTGATGACTTTGCCTTCGCCGTCCGCCGAAATGACGCGGCTCCCCTGTTCCGGTGCCTGAACCCGTTCCTTCTGATGCGGACATTCGTCACCGCAATAGCATCCGCTTTCATACTTCAAACAGCACATGAGGCGTCCGCAAATGCCCGAAATCTTCGTCGGATTCAGCGAAAGGTTCTGTTCCTTTGCCATACGGATCGAAACGGGCTCGAAATCGCCGAGAAATGACGCACAGCAGAGCGGACGGCCGCAGCAGCCGATGCCGCCGAGGAGTTTTGCCTCGTCGCGTACGCCGATCTGACGCAGTTCGATGCGCGTACGGAAAATCGCCGCGAGATCTTTGACGAGTTCGCGGAAGTCGATGCGCCCGTCGGCCGTAAAATAGAAAATAATCTTGTTATTGTCAAACGTGAACTCGACGTCAATGAGCTTCATCGGCAGGCCGTGTTCGCGGATTTTGCGCTCGCAGATGCCGAACGCGTCCTTTTCGCGCTTTTTATTCGTCTCGACGCGCTGCAGATCCGCCTCGGTCGCAATACGGTGTACGATGCTGAGTGGCGGCGTAATCTCCTCATCCGGGACTTCGCGCGGACCGAGGACGGCCTCGCCGCATTCAACGCCGCGTACGGTCTCGACAATGACGCGGTCGCCTTGTTTGATCTCGAGATTGCCGGGACCGAAATAGAATATTTTTCCCGCTTTCTTAAAGCGGACTCCGATAATCGTCTGCAAAATGTTACCTCTTTCTAAAACCATCTATCTGATCTGCGCACAAATCGCGCATACGAATGAAAAAGCCCTCGAGCTGCAGCGCCGGGGACGCGTTGGACTGCAGGCGTTTCTGCAGGTCGCGCACACAGGAGAGCATCGCGAAAATCCGGTCTTCCGGATACGCGTCGAGGAGTGCAAGGAGCCGCTTGCGCCGATCGGAATGATAGAGCAGCCGGCTTCCTCCGTCGACATAAAGAAGAAGCATATCGCGCAGGAGCATATTGAGATAGAGCACCCATTCCCCGATTTTCGGGCGCTCCCATTTGCCTTTTGTCTCGGCTTCCTGCCAAATCTCCGTCATGCGGATCTGCGGCAGATGTTCGAGTAGCGCGAGTGCTTCGTCGCGCAGGGCAAGGCCCCCTTCCTCGTAAAGGGAAATCGCGCGTCCCATACTGCCGTCGGCGAGAAGGGAAAGTTCCTCGGCGTCCGGTTCCGGCAAACCGCGCCGCACAAGCGCCTGACGCATCGTTTCCGGCGGGATCATCCCGAATGTGACCGTCAAACAGCGCGAGCGAATCGTCGCGAGGAGTGATGACGGCGCACTCGTCACGAGGATGAACGTCACGGCGCCGGGAGGTTCTTCGAGCGTTTTTAACAGGCTGTTTGCCGCGGCTTCATTCATGCGGTCGGCATCGTCGATGAGGACGACGCGTCCGTTTGACATGACGGGATACCGCGAAACGGCCTGCTGCATCGCGCGGACGGCCTCGATACGGATCATCGGCGTGCCCTTCCCCTGTGCTTCGGGGACGAGCTCATAATAATCGGGATGTGCGCCGTGTGTCAAAGCCTGACATGACGCGCACGTGCCGCAGGGATGCGGCGCATGTCCTTGGCAGAGGATCATTGCCGCGAGAACACGCCCTGCCCTTTTCTTGCCGATCCCGTCCGGGCCGGCAAAAAGCAGGGCATGCGGCAGACGATTTTCATCCGCCATACGGCGCAAACGCCGGATTTCCCGGTCATGTCCCGCGATGCTTTCCCACGTGATGTCCATACCTTTACGAGCCGCCTTCCTTCTTCGTCGATACAGAATAAATTATACAGGTTCCATCCTATTTAAGCAATAAAAGCGGACAGGCAAAAAGCCCCCGGCGGCGGAAAATTTCCTGCCGTCAGAGGCTTTGTCTGTCATTCATCCGTTTCGGGGTCAAACTCCCAACCGTCCGGAACACCTTTGGTGAGCAAGACGGGACAGGGCGCCTGTTCCGCGACATATTTTGACACGCTCCCGAGGATCAGGCTCTGAACGGTACCGAGCCCGTGTGTCCCCATGACGACGAGATCGCTGTTTTCGTCCTTGGCAACGTCAACGATCGTTTCGCCCGCGTCACCGCTTTCGACGCGGATATCGGCCCCGATCCCCGGCGGTACGAGATGCATAAGCTCCGCGAGCAGGCGATACGCTTCGACCTTGAGCTCCGCCGGCACATAGCCGCTGAGACTGACCTGTTCAAACGCCGCGACTTCCGCGTTGTAATCGACGACGGCGAGCAATGTCAAATGCGCCCCCGTCACGGCGGCAAGGTCAATAGCCCGATTGAGCGCTTCGACGGCTTCGCCCGACCCGTCTGACGGAACGAGAATCCGCTCACATTTGACCGATGCACGCGGACGCGACTGGATTTCCTGTATCAAATCGTCTTTCATGAGAGTACAGTCCCTTCTCTGGCTTTCTTCACACGTTCCAGATTTCTTGCACGGCGTTTTTCCTTTGCGGCAGCCAGAAGCGCCGTCCCGCGTGCGCGGTAAAAACGCCAGCAGAACGCAATCGCAACGAGCGCCACATAGATGAGGAACGCGCCGATTTCCTTGGAAATATCCCCGAGGCCCGCGCCGCGCGAAATGACGTCACGGACGAAATGAAATTCCCACGTCAGCGGGAAAAAATGCGACAGAAAAACAACCCACGGCGCAAAAAACGTCACCGGCCCCGTCGGACCGCCCAAAATAAAGCCGCCCGGAATAAAGAGAATCATGCGGCTTGACGCAATACCCGGGTTTGCCGCGGTCCAGCCGAACATGAGACTCATCATGCCGACGACCATGACGTACATGCACTGCAGGATAAGAAACGCGATGAGATTTCCCGAAAAAATGAGATCGCCCCAAACGCGCAGAACGGCAAGTCCCGCGACAAATGACACGATGAGGCAGGCGCCGTACGGGATGATGCGCAGGATGAGATCCCACGGCGTTCCCTCCATGAGAATCGCGTCAAGCTGATGCGTGAGTCGCAGACGAGGCACCATACCGATTGTCGCGAACGTAAAGAACATCGAGCCGAAGAAAAACAGGAAACCGAGTGTCTCACCGTTGCTCGTCGACCCGTTCGGGTTAAAGAGATAGCGTTCCGCAAGCTGGATCGTCCCGGCGTCAACGTCATTCGTACTGCCGACATCGCCCGATGCAATCGCATTGTCGCCCTGGACGATCGTGTTCATCACGGCTTTGATGTTTGACGTCTGTGCCGTATTCGTATTGTCGTAGAACACGCCGATATTGTTGACCGATCCCGTATAGCGGTCCTTTTCGAGTCCCTGCGGCAGATAGACGACGGCGACATTGGCATCGCGGTAACAGAGATCCTGCGGATCGGTCGGCATATTGAACACGGCCGTCACGTCAATGTACTCCGACGCGTTCATGCGCGTAATGACTTCGCGCGAATACGCGGAGTTGTCGAGGTCGACAACGGCGACTTTCGCTTTGTAGGCAAAGTTGCCCGCGAGCAAAACGGAGAGGATCACGGAAATGACCATCGCGACCGTCAGACAGACTTTTTCGTACGGCATACCGCGTCCCGAGAACAGGAAGCGGACTTCGTCAATGATGGAATTCACTGTCGTTCACCCCGATCGTCATACCCGTAGCCACACCGTCCTGCGGCTCGACGTCAATGCGGACCTGGAACGCTGACAGGTCAGCCTGTCCTTTCTCGCGCGACTGTTTGAGATCGGCAAACCCCGGCGCTTTCGTAAGGAGGCGGATTGTCCCCGTCACTTTCTTTTTGCCGCTGACGGTCGTGCCGACGATCGTATCGCCTTCGGCGAGTCCGCGCGCCTGATCCTCACTGATGTAGATGTCATAATAAGCGCGGTTGCTCTCAAGCAGGACAACCGGTTCGCTCGGATTCACCATTTCGCCTTCTTTGGCAAGTACTTTGAGGACTTTGCCGTCTTCCGGCGCGCGCAGCGTCAAACGCTCGCGATTGACCTGAAGCTGTTGCAGGTCCGATTCAAGGGACGCTTTCTGTTGACGCAGGGATTCGATTTCGTTGACCATGTTGGCCGCCGTCTGACGTTCCTGCGCGATTGTGGGGAGCTGAATGGTATTCGTGTCACCCGAATCCTGCGCACCGGCGAGTAAACGTTCGAGGGCCTGACGCTGCTGGGCGACGTTGGCCTGTGCCACGCTCAAAGCCGTCTGCGCATCATCGAGCTGGGAACGCGCGATTGCGCCGTCGGCAAACAACGCGCTTTTTCGATTAAAGTCAAGCTGACTGTTCGCGAGCGTCGCCTCGGCTGACGTCACCGCCGCACGCTGCTGATCGATCTGACGGAAACTCTGCGTTTCATCGGAATCCGCTTTCTGGTAACTGATGGACATCGAACCGTCCTTCGCCTGAATCTGGGCGTCAAGCTGCGCAATCTGCGCTTTCGTCTTCGCGATCGCGATATCCGTATCCGTCGTGTCGAGCTGCATCACGACATCGCCGGCTTTAACCGTATCACCTTCGCGGACATTGACGCGGACGAGCCGCCCTTTGACGGAATCAAACGCCATCTTGACCTGATCGGCCGTCAAAATGCCTTCCTTGCGCTCCGTTGCGAGCGCGATCGCATCATTCCCCTTGTACATCAAAATGACACCGCCCAAGAGAAACAGCACGATAAATAAAATTCCCGTGCGCATCGCTTTTTTTCTGGTGTTGACCATCGAAAATTCCCTTTCTGATTTACCGGCCTCCTGCCGGAAGGCGCCGTCAGGCGCCCGCTGTATAACGCTCGGTTAATTCTCCGACTGCATTTTCCGCAGCAGCCGGATCAGTTCTTTCTGTTCTTCTTCCGTCAATTTTTCCATGAGTTTCGTGACGCGCAGGTAATGCGGCGGCAGAATCTGTTCGACGAAATCCCTGCCCTGTTTCGTCAGGCAGAAGACTTTGCCGCGTCCGTCGTTTTCGTCGGAATGTGATGTGACCGTGCCTTCATCCGCCATATGCTGCAGCATAACGCTGACTGTCGCACGCGTGACACCGACTTTGGCGGCAAGCTGCGACGGCGCAATCCCCTGCGGATTCTGATGCAGCACGATGAGCGTACAAAATTTGCCCTCGGATAAATGATAATCGCGGCGCAATGTCCCGAGGATCTCCTCCTGAATATCCGCACCGGCTTCTTTAAGTTCCAGCATTGCGATCACCGCCGCGGGTTTGATCTCCGGAATGACTTTCCGGTGACGCTCCAAATCTTCCCACGACGGAATCAGTTCCCGTTTCATCTCCCGTTTCTCCGCTCCTTTCCCCAACCAATTAGTTAGTTTGCTAACTAGTATTGTAAAAAATTTTTTAATCTATGTCAATTCCTTTCTTATCCGCTTTACGCATTTCCGAAAATGAATTATACTGAAATTACTTGAGTATATAAGAAAAGGAGTCTGATATCATGAAAAAACGCCAAATGATCGCCCTCATCGCCCATGATAAGAAAAAGAACGAGATGCTCGAATTCGTCGGCCACCACAAAGAACTGCTCGAGAAGTTCGACCTCGTCGGTACGCGTACGACCGGTACGCTCATCAATGAAACGTTCAACCTGAACGTCAAAACGATGATGTCCGGCCCGCTCGGCGGTGACCAGCAGATCGGCGCCCTCGTTGCAACGGACGAAGTCGACTACGTCATCTTCCTGCGTGACCCGCTGTCCTCGCAGCCGCACGAGCCGGATATCAACGCTCTTCTGCGTCTCTGCGACGTACACAACGTTCCGCTCGCCACGAACCGCCGCAGCGCTCACATCCTGCTGAAATACGCTGCCGCAAAAGTCGGCGAAGAGCCGAAAGCCGAAGCTCCGGCAAAATAACTTTTTCAAACGAAGGACCGTACGCAACGTCACGCGCGTACGGTCCTTTTTCCTGTCAAAAAAAGAAGCATCCCGCCATTCCGGCAGGGATGCTGATCCATTGGTATGATTTGGTTGGTTGGTATGATATGGAAGAGCGGAGTGTCATCCGTGGATGACATCCGTGTATTCCGGAAAATCTTTTAAGCGGTCAACCGGAGCAAACCCGACAGCACCGGTGAAATGACCTTTCTCCCACGACGTGCGCGTCGACCAGTACATCTCCGTAAAGTCACGGCCGTTATAGGCCGTAACCTGATAGAGGAGCAGTTCCGGTACGAACGTACCCTCTTCGCCGACTTCGGCCGAAAAGTCCGTCACGATGCGCAGATACTGTGCTTCCGGCAGATCCGTCAGGTCAATATACTGCGTTCCGTCCTGAAGCACGATCTTTTTACTGCCCTTGACTGACGCTTCGTCATCGGAAACTTCGACCGTCGCCTTAAGGCTCGTCGGCAGCGGTACACGGGCGCGGACTTGGATCTGGCGGAACTTCCAGAACTTCTTCTGCGCCATGAAATCCTTCGTATAAACGGTCGGATGACGCCACTCCGTTGTATGCGTACCGATTGTCAGGATATTGCGGAAATCGAGCCAGACGGCGAGGTCTTTTTTACCCTTGCTGACTTTGTCCGGCTTTGCATAAGCTTCCGCGATTTCCTCCTGGCTGAGTCCGCGGCGATAAAAACGAACCTGGCTGACCGAACCCGGCAAATGCGTGAAGTATTTCGGACGGTTAATCTCGGGAATGACATGGCCGATATACGAATAACCGACAAAAATCGGCTCGTTTTCCCATTGACGCAGTTTCGCGTCAGCGGCAATGCCCGGTACGCGCGCGACTTCTTTGGCGTCGCAGTATGAACTGCCGCCTTCTTTGCGGTCAAAGTCAATCGTGTACTGCATCCATTTGCCGAGAGCAGCTTCACCGCCCTGCCACGTATATTCGGTAATGCCGTGACAAGTACCCCATTTCAGGCCGCCCGCACGCTCGATGACCATGCGCATCAAATACGTTGCGCCCCAGCCGACGGATTTACCGCGGACCATCAGAGGATTATGGCCCATTTCCGACGATTTCGCGAGACGGTCGACATTGGCCCAGACCATGCCGCAGAATCCGTCGGGGACACAGAGATCCGGGCTGGCCGGAATTTCGATGTAATCGCCGTACTGTTCGAATTTGACTTCGACTTTATCTTTACGGCGGATAACTTTCGGACTGCCCTGCAAAAGTCCGTAATGTCCGTTCCCCGAACGATCGAGAATACGCGGCACGATACGGATGCCTTCTTCGATACGGATTTCTTTCGGCAGCTGATCACCGATACTGATCTGATAATCGCCGCCCTTGGGGAAGCGGTGACGGAACTCGATGTGTTTCGTCTCATGGCTGCGGAAAAACAGATTCTGCGACTCGGCGATACGCTGGTCAATGTACAGCGGCACGGCCGAAAAGACTTCCTGATCGAGATTGTTCGTCGCTTCAATGCTTGCAAGCAGACAATCCGCGTCTTCGCCTTTGCCGGCAAAGACCTTCATGTGCGCATACGAAAGCTGCTGCGGTTCAAACACGAGGATTTTTTCCATACAGTCACCGAGGCTCAACTGATGTTCGCCCGGGCCGAATGCCTGATAGTAAGCGATGAGTTTCATCTTTCCGCCCGGCGGCAACAATGCAACATGACTCGATTCCGGCTGACCGAAAAGATTAAGCTTATAAAGGGAACCGTTATCCATGAGCGGCAGAACGGCCGTTGCCGGCGACGTTCCTTTATTGACGGCCATCGCGCGGATTTCAACGTTACCGTTGTTGTCCAAGCGACGGATCTCGATGTCGCTGAGACGAATCTGCGGCTTATCATGCGTCAAACGCACCGTGTCAATGAGTTTGTCCTCACCTTCCGCCTGAAAGCCGTAGATCTTATACTCCAGTACATCGTTTTTGATGTCAAGAACACCGTAGTTGTTGCGTCCGAGTGCCGTAACTTCCGGGAATTCGCTGAGCAGGCGCTCCGTATCGTTGCGTCCCGTAAATGCGGCATCCGGATCCTGTGCACTGCCCTGACAAATGTATGTCGTACGTGCACCGACATCCGGATTGACGGAAACAGCCTGAATGTAATAATGCAGATGTCCGCCGATGACGAGGTCAACGCCGCAGCGTTCGGCAATCGGTACGATATAACGGTTATTGAAGATATCCGTATACGGATGATGCGTAACGAGTACACGCCAATCCGCCTGTTTTGCGGCTTCACTCGTCAGGTCCTTTTCGACCCAGTCGAGCGTATCCTTGATCCAACGCCGCGTTGCCTCGTCCGGCTCCGCCGCCGAATTGACGGCATTCATCTCGAACAGTCCCCACGGGTTGCTGTCAACCATCGTAAAGTGGACTTTACCGCAGTCAAACGAATACGTAAAACCGTTATCCGGCGAATTTGTCGTCTTGGCCTGCGGACGCAAAAGCAGCGCCTCCTCGAACGGGCCGTCATCATGGTTGCCCGCGATATACCAAGCCGGCGTCGTTGCGAGAACTTCCGGGATTTTATGGAACCAGTTGTCTGCATATTGATCGTGCTGGTAGCCCGTGCCGAACGAAATATCGCCGCTGTGCAGGATAAAGTCCGGTTTTTCGCGTCCGATCATGCGCGTAAACTGCTTTTCCGTATAGAACAAATGAGAATCGGAGAGCGTTACGAGATGCAGCGACTGCGGATTCTTCTTCTGTGTGCGGAACGAAGCTTTGGCGAGAACTTCTTTGCCGGCACGGATTTCATACGCGTACTCTGTATCCGGTTTCAGCCCTGTTAATACAGCCGTGTAGAGATACTCTCCGGCCGGCTTTTCCCGCCGTGCCGGTTCTTTTTCTTTCTCGGCTTCCGTCTGCCCGCTTTGACCGTTTCCTTCATAATAAACAGTCAGAGAAGCTGCCTGCTCCATCTCCCAGGCAAGCGTAATACCTGAAAAAGAAGGAGCAAGCAGATATGGTCCGTTGACAATCTGCTTGCTGCTCATTGAATTATCTCCTTTTATTCTTTGTATTGACCGAATCGAGTCACACGTCGTGATGCGTTTTGAGGAATGCTTCGAGACGCGGCATCGATGAATTGACAACCTGTTCTTCGGGAATGTCTGCCTCCTGCAGCATGCGCAGGGAATAACTGAAGTCACCGACTTTCAGATGATAATGCGCATCGGAACCGACACTTAACAGTGTACCATATTTCTTTGCTGCCTGCAGGACCTCGCGGCACTGCGGTTCGCTTCCGGGACGCGCTGCAGGGGAACTGCTGTTGACTTCGAGAGCCTTGCCGAGACGGGCTGCTTCGCGGGCAAGACGATCCGCGTCAATCGGGTACAGCGGATTGTCCGGATGGCCGATAATATCGATCTCCTTTTGGTGCATTGCCCGTACGATCATGTCCGTGTAAGCTTCCTTTGAATCGCCCGGTTTCAGGCAGTCCGTATGACAGCTCACGATGACGAGATCCAGTTTCCGGAGCTGCTCCGAAGTAAAATCGATGCTTCCGTCAAGATTCATAAAATTGGCTTCGGCACCGCGGTACACACGGATACCGAACATTTCGCGCGGAATATCGCGATACGTATTAAAATATGCCCAGCTGACACTGCCCGGATAACCGATCCCGTGCTCCGTGAGTCCGACGCCGGCAAGTCCTTTATCGGCCGCCGCGCGGATAACTTCCGTCACCGTGCTGTAAGCATGGCCGCAGGCCAATGTATGCGTGTGTAAATCAACAACCGGATTAATCATGCTGCTTCCTCATCGTCATGTTTGTTTTTCTTCGCCCAGAGCGTCGGGATAATCAGGAGCGTCATGATAATGATGGAACCGATCCAGAACTCCGTGATCGTTTCAAAATGGTAAACAACCTGGCCGTCAACAATGACTTTTGCCGAGTCGACGAGAATACCGTTGACAATATCCTGCAGAGCGGCACCGCCGTAAGCGAGCAGGCCGATAAAGCCCATGGCCGCACCGGTTGCTTTACGCGGGGAAAGGTCAACGGCGAGCATGCCGCCGACGAAGCAAAGAATAACGCCGAGGCCGAAACCGAAGACGGCAATGCTGGCAGCCGTAAGCATGTAGTTTCCGGCCGGTACGAAGCAGATGCCGAGCATGCCTGCAAGCATAACGCAGCCGAAAACAATCGTCGTAACGGAATGATGCGATTTGAAGATCTTATCGGAGATGAAACCGGATGCGAACGAACCGACACCGCCGAGGATCGGCGAGAGAGCCATGAGGCTGCCTGCCGTAACGAGGTCAAAACCTTTTGCTTCCTGCAGGAAGATAACACCCCAGGAGCTGATGGAATAACGGGAAATACCGAGGCAGATGGCAGCAGCGGCCAGAATCCAAATGTACGGGTTCTTGACAACCATGAGCTGTGCTTCATGCGTCGAAACGGACTGTTCTTTCTTTTCCTGAACAACTTCGCCTTCAAATTCGTTTGCAGTCGGCAGGCCGTACGTTTCCGGACGGTCACGCATAAAGTGATACATAACGAAAGCGAGCACGATGCAGGCAACGCCCGGTACGAAGAATGCGGCATGCCAGCCGAGGGCGATGATGATCATCGAAGTACCGAGGTACGTGGCACCTTCACCGACGTAATGCGCGATACTGAAAACACCGTAATACGTAGCGAGCTGACTCTTACTGAACCATTGCGAAAGAGAAACGATACACGGTGCGGAACCCATCGACTGGAAGCAGCCGTTGAGGATCCACATTAACAGGAACACCCAGTAGGCATCCGAGAGACCGAGGATCGTGTTGACGCAGGCTGCGCCGAGCAGTCCGAGCGGAACAATCTTTTTAATATTGCAGTGGTCGGCGATAAAGCCGTTGGCAAATTTACCGATTGCGATTGCGACCAGCATGCCGGCGCCCATGGCACCGAGCTGCGTAGCCGTAAAGCCGGACTCGATCATCGGCTTCTTCGCGACGCCGAGCGTCATACGCATAACGTAATACATACCATAACCGAGAATCATCGCCGTAACGGCCTGGACTCTGGCGGAATGATACATGGAACGGATTTTAGCCTGATCTGTAATTCTCGGCTTATCCGGTCCGGTCAGGAACCAGTTTAACATTTTACCTCTCCTCCTATCGGTAATGTTCAAATTATAGAAATAAATACCCGGTTTCGGGAAGCTGTCCTCCACAACGGCCTTTCCCTCGCCCTTACAAGATTCATTATAGGCAAAATATACACACAATTCCTTCACTATCTTGGTAAGACCAATACAGAATACTTCGTTTTATTGTCATTTCTTGATCGTGTTCTGTTTCCTCGACGCGGTTTGTATTATAATACAAATATCAAATCTGACAGGAGGAGCATCATGACTCAGTATTCATTTTCCGACGACAGCCGGGGTATATTCGAATTGCATACACACCCGCACCTCGTCTCACTGCGCCATGTCAAGGGCGATCTGCGCCCTTCGCCCACCGGACTTGACTTAAGTCAGAATCCGGCTTTTATTCTCCTTATTACAAACGGAAAAGGTCGCGCCGTTATTAATGAAAAAAGCTATTCCTTATCACGGGATCAACTCCTTTTAATTCCTGCAAAGGCAGCAAAATCTTTTTCTTCCGATCGCAATTTCCCTTTAGAATTCTGGCAGATCGGCATCAGCAATCTGCATCTCAAGGGCATGGCGAGCGGCTCACTGCTGCAGGACGAAGAATCTCCCGTCATTCCCGTAGAAAAAGATCATACATTCCTTATGAATTACATCCGCATTTTCCACGAACTCGTACCGAGAAATGACGAAGGACTGTTGAGCGAAGCTATTGACCATCAACTCGCATCCTTCATCGCCTGCATCCGTTATACGATCCAGAGCCGCAATCAGCTCAGCACAAAAAATCAGGAATACAACCTCGGACTGCGCATCAAGGAATACATTGACGATCATTTCCGCGAAGACATGACACTGACATCCATGGCCGACGCCTTAAATGTCAACGTCTATTACCTGTCGCATACGTTCAAGAAACTCATCGGCTATTCGCCGATCCAATACATGATCCACCGCCGCATCGGCGAAGCCCAGAACCTGCTTTTGACAACAGACGATTCCATCACGGACATCGCGATGCAGTGCGGTTATAACAATGCCAATTATTTTCAGGCGTCTTTCAGCCATATCGTCGGCATGCCGCCCGGAAAATACCGCAAAACCTGGAAATAAACTAAATCTCTCGACCAATACAAAATCCCCCGGCCGGGTTCTCGTGAACGAGTCCCGACCGGGGGATTTTTCGTCTGTATTTACTTCATGCGGATCAGTTCATAATCGCGTGTCCCGAGGCCGATTTTCTCGGCATGGGCGAGCGTTTCTTTCCAGTTGATGTTCGGATTATTGTCCAGGAAATGATCGTGATGACACTGCCATCCCGGCTGATTGAGATTGTCCGAAAGCTGACTGTTCGGCAGCGGATCCGCCTTCAGGCACGCATCGGCACAGGCCTGATCGATCGCCACGGGGTCAAACGACGCGAACATGCCGATATCCGGCAAAATCGGTGCGTCATTTTCACCGTGACAGTCGCAGTTCGGCGAAACGTCACGCACGAGATTGATATGGAAACACGGACGATCCTGACAGACCGCCTGTGCATATTCGGCCATTTTCCTGTCGAGCTTGTCGCTCGCATCCCATTGTTCGTTATGGATCGCGTCAAACGAGCAGGCCCCGATGCATCGTCCGCAGCCTTTGCATAGATTTTTGTCAATCACCGCTTTATTGTTGACATAAGAAATGGCGTTTGAACCGCATTCGCGCGCACAACGGCGGCAACCGCGGCAGAGATCCTCTTTGACGGCAACTTTTCCCGAGGAATGCTGCTCCATTTTGCCGGCGCGGCTGCCGCATCCCATACCGAGATTCTTGAGCGCACCGCCGAATCCCGTCGCTTCGTGTCCCTTAAAATGTGCAAGGCTGATCACGATATCCGCATCCATGACGGCGCGACCGATCTTTGCCGCTTTGACATATTCCCCGTTTTTGACGGGTACTTCGACTTCGTCCGTACCGCGCAGGCCGTCGCCGATAATGACCTGACATCCCGTCGTCGTGGGATTGAACCCGTTGAGCGCCGCACATTCGAGATGTTCGAGCGCATGCTTGCGGCTGCCCGGATAGAGTGTATTACAGTCCGTCAAAAACGGCATACCGCCCTGCTCCTTCACGAGATCCGCAACAACTTTCGCGTACTGCGGACGCAAAAAGGCGAGATTGCCGAGTTCGCCGAAATGCATCTTGATCGCGACAAATTTGCCTTCCATGTCAATGTTACGAATTCCCGCCTTCAGGCAGAGTTTCCGCAATTTCTGCAGCAGACTCGTACCGACCGGCGTGCGAAAATCCGTCATATATACTTTTGCTTTCTCCATGGAATCCTCCTATCCATACACATTTCGAAAACGTATTACGGGTTTTATTCGCCGCCCGCGGCAGAAAATCCTCTTTCTGTCTGACGTCAATCGATGCCGCTGCGTCACAATCGGATTGACGTGAATCCCGGCGAAAACCGACACAAAAATAAGATGACCGCTAACAGCTTTCTCGTCACTATTAACGGTCATCTATTCGCTATATTCTTTTTCCATGTACGATTTTGTTCCCATGGGGTAGATTTACCTGCCCATCGGACTCTCCTCCTACTCTTACGCCGATACACTCTCCTGAATTACCAGCCACTTCATTCGAGGATCCGCTTTTTCGTGGTTTTTGGTTTCGCCTCTATCCAGGCGCCTTAGGTACGTGAGACGTCTGGGACATTTACGTTCCCATCGGAGTATCCTCCTCACAACCAATTCCATCGCACTGTTTCGTGCAATCCTGCCTGCCTCCGGAAAACATTCAGCTTGGCTGCCTTCAGACTTTCCTTCGGGAATGTTACCTGCCCATCGGACTCTCCTCCTTGATGAACTTCCTACCCATTCCATTTACTTCGGTCGACCTTGGCGGGTATCTTGGGCTTCTTTCGAAGCACCTTCCTTTGTTCTGTCTTTATTATAGCCGAACCCGTGTCGATTGTCAATAAGTTTTTAGAAAATTCAATGTTCTTTGTATCCACGGTACTTTGTACAAAAATACAAAATACCGTGGTGTATAATCGAGCAGCAAGTAACATCAATCAACAATTTCTATGCTCATCAATGCGTCAATCATCCCCTGATGCGCATCGTCCTCAAATGAATCATCGCATATGTAACGAGCGGGAGCCGTTATCCCGTCGATTACCCGTAATATTCCATTCAGTTTTTACCGTTCGTTCAGCAGATTTTATTGCCATTCGCCGTCATTTTAAAGCGCAGACCGAGTACTTCGGCCGCACGCTTGCACATAATCATACGCTCAAGGAAAATCTCAAAGTAGTCGATCATCGAGCAGACTGATTCGTCGAGCTCAATTTCCATCGTGATGACGCGCTTATGCGTGTCAATGCGCAGACGGCTTGAGAGTACCGCGTAGTTGACCGTATCGTGCTTGTCAAATGTTTCCGGAATCTTGTTGCGCACGCGGTTGCGGCGTACATCCGTCTTATCCGCGAGGATAATCGCGGCCGAAACCGGATCGACGGCCGTACCGCTCCGCTCGTCATGCTGGCCGATCGCCGTAATGATGACGGCGATATCCTCAGGCGGTGCGCCCCATTCGCGCAAAAGCTGAAACGCCATAATCGCTCCCGTATGCGCGTGATCCGTACGGTTAATACTGTTGCCGATATCGTGCATGTACCCGGCGATTTTCGCAAGCTCAATGGTGTGTTCGTCGTATTTGAGTTTTTTCAGGATACGCGCGGCGACAATCGCCACCTTTGCCGTATGTTTCCGGGAATGATCCGTATAATTAAGCGCCCCGAGCACTTTGTTCCCCTGCTCGAGGTAAATATTCAGTTCTTTCGCATGGGCAATCGTTTCATACGTTAATTTCTTCTTCATAATCTGCATCCGTTTTCTGCCTGTTTCCTTTTCTATCGTAATGTTTATCGTACCATATGAATGTCGCAAATCGGTAAATCGGATGTAAAAAACCGGTGAAAAATCCGAGCACCTCGAAAAGGGATAACGTAAGGGGCAACGGATCCCGCTCCTGCCGTTTTGCTGCGGCGCGCCATTCCCTCCGAAACGAGCGCATCCGGGCCGAGATTATAGATGTACGCATAAATTAACTGTCTCCCTTTCCCGTAAATTACTTGATTGTCTGTTTGATCGCCGCAAGTTCGTCGATGTCGACCTCCTGGAGGATCTTCCGGAAGCGTTCGAGCTGCTCCTCGACTTCCGGGGATAATTTCGGGAACTGCGGATTGATCTTTTTCAGCTCATCGCGTACGATCTGTGCAACGGAATAACGCAGGAACCATTTGCTGTCAGCCGGAACAACGTACCACGGCGCATATTTCGTCGATGTCGCCGACAAAACCTCGCCGTAAACCTTCTGATACCGATCCCAATATTGCCGCTCCTGAATATCCGACATCGAAAACTTCCAGTTCTTCTGCTTCGTTACAATCCGGTCGACGAGGCGCTTACGCTGCTCATCCTTGGAAACATGCAGGAAAATCTTGACGACAGGGAATCCGTTTTCCGTCAAATAGCGTTCCCAATCGCAGATCTGGCGGTAACGGCGCTCCCAAATATCCTTTTTGATGAGTTTTTCCGGCATACCGTCACTTTTAATCAGGTTATGGATGCGCGAAACGACGACATCTTCATAATGCGAACGGTTGAAAATGCCGATCTCACCGCGCGCCGGGAGTGCTTTGTTGATACGCCACATATAATCGTGATCTTTCTCCTCGACACTCGGCTGCTTGAAACTGCGAACCTGTACACCCGCCGGATTCAGCTGTGCGAAAACATGCTTAATCGTTCCGTCCTTGCCCGCGGCATCCATGGCCTGCATCACGACAAGCAGTCCGTAATGATTATCGGCGGCAAGACGTTCCTGCAGTCCCTGCATTTCCTCAATTACTTTGGGCATTAGCTCTTCCGTAACCTTCTTTTTTGTCAGCTCGCCCTTGTAATCCGTCGGCCGATCCGCGAGCCGTACCGTCTGCCCTTCTTCCACGAGGAAATCTTGAATTTCCATAAAAACAGCTCCTTCCTGTCACACGTTATTTATTGTATAAGAATATTCGCGCTCATCCTCCCGATAACCTGCCGCAAACAGAAAGAATTCGGACAAAAAAAGACGGCCCGGAAAACCGGACCGTCCCTGATAGACCGTATGTTGCTATGAAACCGCCACAGATATCAGCCGAAGAAGAACATGATAAGTTTGTAGCAGCCGGCACCCATAAGCGCCGTACACGGAATTGTCATGACCCAGGCAAAAACCATCTGCTCCGCAACGCCCCAATGAACGGCGTTGAAGCGGTGTGCCGTGCCGACACCCATGATAGAGCCGGAAACGACGTGCGTCGTGCTGACCGGCAAATGCAACATTGTTGCCGTAAAGATAACGAATGCCGAGTTGAAATCGGCCGCAAAACCGGAAATCGGTTTCAGTTTGAAGATACGACCGCCGACCGTTTTAATGATGCGCCAGCCGCCGATCGAAGTACCGAGACCCATGGCGCATGCGCAGAGGATCTTGACGTACGTCGGAACTTCGAAGGCTTCGAGATAACCGCCCGAGAACAGTGCCAGCGTGATAATACCCATAGATTTCTGCGCATCGTTCGAGCCGTGCGAGAATGCCATGAGCGCTGCCGACAAAACCTGCAGACGGTTAAAGTTTCGGTTAATAAATGACGGCCGGAAACGCCCGAATGCTTCGAACAGCAATGTCATGATGACAATACCGGACAAGATCGCGATAATCGGCGAGCCGACAAGGGCCATAAAGATTTTCGCAATGCCGTAATAGTTCAGGCCGTTCGTACCGACACCGACGAGAACGGCACCGATGATACCGCCGACGAGGGCATGCGAGGAACTGGACGGCATACCGAACCACCACGTCAAAAGGTTCCAGATGATTGCTCCCGCCAGCGCGGCGATGATAACCTGTTCGTTGACGAGCTTGGCGGAACTGACGATGTCGCCGCCGATCGTCTTGGCAACACCGGTACTAATCATAGCACCGAGGAAGTTTAAGCTTGCCGCCATGATAATGGCGTAAGCCGGACGAATTGCACGCGTCGAAACCGACGTGGCAATTGCGTTGGCCGTATCGTGGAAGCCGTTGATGAAGTCGAAGCACAACGCCAGCACGATGACCAGAATGATCAGTATTTGTAAATCAGGCATACTTCATTACCACTCCCCGGATCAGATCCGCAATATGTTCACATTTATCCATCGTCTCTTCCTGATATTCAAGGACATCTTTCCATTTGATGAGTTCCTTGACATCGGCTTCTTCGTCGAAGATTTTGCCCATTTCATGACGATAGACGCTGTCGGCCTCAGCCTCGAGCTGGTAAACTTTGCGGATGCTGTCCATGATTTTCGTCTCGTTGCCATGTACGTCATGCAGCAGGCTGTATGCCTCGACGAGTGCTTCCGACGCATGAATCGTGATGTCGTTCAGCGTAACGGCACCCGGACGGATCTCCTTGACTTTGTACAGAACAAGACGCTGCATAGCGCCGTGTTCGTTCGAAATCATGCTGTTCAGGCCTTCGACCATGGCGAGGATATCCTCGCGGTCCATCGGCGTGATAAACGTGACATTGAGTTTGTCGATAATACGTTCATCGACGGCATCGGCTTCGCCTTCGAGTTTCAGGAGCTCATCGGTGCGTTCGTCCGCTTGGCCGTAGTCCTGGAGCAGCTGTCCCATTACCGTAGCTGCCTTGCCGAAATTTTCAGCGCTCTGCTGGAACAGATCGAAAAATTCCCGGTTGCTCTTCTTGTGAAAACTAAAGATCATTCGCTTGATTCCTCCTAAATAATACCTGAGCACATATTCCCTGCGGCTGGTGCAGGCACGCTGTACTCAGGACTGCAGGATCTCTTTTCACCATTGACTATACCATTCTGTGTTCAGAGGTCGTTACCAGAACGCCGTAAAACCCGTGTAAAGTTTCTGTAATTCGGTTCGCGAACAAAAAAGACCGCAGAACGAGGTCTGCGGCCTGAGAATACATTTACATGTTCATTTTACAATATAAGATTTACTGTCCCTGATGCATGCGTCGGACAATGGACTGCACGTAGGCATTGTCGGCAGCTTCTTTTGCGGCAGCCGCTTCACGGGCCGAACGGTCAGGATCGAGATAATCCTTTCTTCCTTCTTTCGCCTGCTGCTGGAGATAAACAGCCGTTTCGAGCGGTGTCAGATTTTTTGTCGTCGCACTGACAGACTGAACGTTTAGGAGCGTATCCGACACGTCATAGAGTTCCTCCATCAGCGTCAAACGCTGAACGGAATCCTTGTTATCTCGGATGCGCTTGCCGACAAGTTGCTGAAAGAGTACGAAACGGCAGCCCTGTTCCCGCGCTTCGTCAAAGATCTGCTGACGCGGAATATGAAGTGCCGCGCCCGTAACGGGCGTATAGGACGCCAAAAGCGTATCGTGCATGGCGGCACGTACATACGGTTCGTCGCGCGTGGTTTGAAAATCGAGCGTAATACACGGACGTGCAAGATAAATCCCGCCCGTGACCGGTTTCGGTGTCATGAGCAGCGGCGCAAAATCGGCTTCACGTCCGCGTGCATCGTAATAATTGTGCATCGCCATATCGAGATAAACGCCCATTTCATGTTCAAAGCGCTCGGAATAGCGCTGTTCCCAGATCGAGCGCGTCCCGAACTGCACAAAATTGCGCGAAAGTGCCTGCAGTGATTTGTGAACGGGATCTCCCGCCATGACAATACGATCCTGCGTAAAACGATGACGATACCGTTCGGCAAACGCTTCATTGCCGACAGCGGGAGCTCCGAATGTCACAACTTCGAGCTGCTCCGGCTGAGCGCCGAGATCGGAAAACCGTGCCGCTGCAAGTACGGCAGCCGCGCCGCCGAGACTGTGTCCCGTTACCAGGAGATGCGCCTGCGGATTTTCCTTCAGGATATCCGCGATGAATTCACCGGCCGTCCTCCCGCCGCATTCGTCGAGTTTCTCGGTAAACAGCGCCGCCTCAACATAATCGTTAAAGCCTTTATGGACAAGCGGTGACGTGAGCGTCTCGCCTTCCTTTGACACCGCATCAAACTCACGCACATTATGCCCCCCGAACGGTACGCGCCGGATGCGCAGGTCAACTTTGATGTCACTGGAGCGTTCCGTCCCCGGAAAAACAAGTGCATAAACCGGCGTTCCGTCCGGACGTGCATGCGAAGCGAGGAAAAACCGCCCTTCCGCTTTTTTCTCCTTCACTTCAACAGACTGAAACGACCAGCCGCCTTCCGTCAATTGTTGACGCGCGAGTTTACTGAAGTCATCGTTATAGGCGGAAAACGAGAGCGCCGCCGCCAAGAGATTCCGGTCTGCCGTCTCCGTTTCCGTATCTGCCGCCGACGCCTGTACACTGAACAAGGTCAAAATGATCGTCAAAATCAGCAGTCCGAATCCGTTACGCAATATCTGTTTCATGTGTCGATTCCTTCTTCCCTGCCCCGGAGGTTTTCCAAAATACGAATTTCATTCGAGAGAATATACTGTTCTTTCCCCGGTTTTTTCCCGTGCACGACAAACTCAAAGGCGAGATCGGCCGCCCGTTTTCCCTGATGGTACGGATGCTGATAAAGGATCGCGCGGATGACACCGTTTTTCATCATCGCAACCGTTGACGGTACACTGTCAAAGGCGAGCACAAGCGGGCGTTTTTCCTCCGGCAGTTCCATGACAGCACGGCAGGCACCGTAAACGCCCGCGGCAACGAGGAACACTGCGTTGATTTCCGGATGCTTTTGCAGCATATCGCGTGTCCGCGCATACGACGTGATCTCGTCATCCTCATTGACAATGACTTCCGCGATATGAAACCCCGCCTCTTTTTCCATACGCTTCTTGAATCCCTCCAGGCGCTGCCGGTGACCGAGAATATGCCAGCTTCCCATAACGACGCCGATTTCCGCCGTTTTGCCGAGGAACGCCGCGATGAGTGCACAGGCCGTCGCGCCGCCGTTCGTATAATCACTGCCGACGTACGTATGTGCGCCGCAGCCGCAAATGTCATTATTGAGCGTGATGACGAGAATCCCGTCCTTCATACATCCGTTCAGTTCTGCCGCAATTGCCGGGTCATCAATCGGGTTGATAATGAGCGCCTGCACCTCCGAACGCAGATCGCGCAGGAGATGCAGTTGTTCTTCGACATTGTACCCTTTCATGGTGCAGAGTTTCAGCCGGGAACCGTAAATGTCATAATTTGACGCCGAACCTTCAATACCTTGAATGACGTCATCCCAGAACGGATTTCCTTCCGAAGACAGAATGACGCCGACAACCGGATGATTTTTCCGCGCCGCAAGCGCTCTTCCGGCCGGATTTCGTTCATAACCGAGCTGACGCGCGATACGACGAATATGCTTTGCCGTTTCATCACTGACACGCCCGCGGTTATTGAGCACGCGGTCCACGGTGCCGCGCGAGACGCCGCAAATCTCGGCAATTTTCTTCATTGTTACCACAGATAATCCTCTTTCTTCCTGACAGGCAAACATATGCATGATCGATTTCCTTTCTTAAATTCTGCATCCCAAAGAAAAATTCCTGCCCCCGTAACGCGAAAAAGATCCGTCCTCCTTACGGAAAACGGATCTCTCCCGGATGTCCCGGAACTCAAATCTCCGGATTGGCGCCTTTCAGCCCGATAAACGCGCCGTCATTCTGCAGACCGCTTGCTTCATGCGCGATCAGCCATTTATTGTTGGCAAAAAGCAGACGATGCTCCCCGTCTTTGCCGACGGGTTTTGTCAATGCTTCATTCGTGCCTTTCGGCAGGATGACGCCGCAGCGGAATTCTTTGCCGTCAGCGCGGCACGGAGCGAAATGCAGCGTCGTCGCGTAAAGTTCGACGGCCGTTCCGGCCGGTACGGCAAAAGCCTCAATCGTTGCCGTATCGTACGTAAAGTCCGCTTCGATATCCTGCTGACGACCCAAAATCAGGACAAGATCCGTCGCCGCGATGTCAATTTCCGACGAACGGTGATATTCGACGGCGTTGAGCTTCGTATTATATCCGTTGCAATAACCGAACTCGATCGGCAGTTCACCGAAAACCGTATCCTGCATCTCGCAAAAGAGCGGCAGTGCCTCAAACGCCGCGACAGAAGGATAATAAACCGTTGTCCCCTCCGCCGTTGCCGGTTCCTTTGCCATCGTTTCGATAAATTCCTTTGTGTCAGCCGGAACGACCCTGCCGTAAACAGCAAAGGACGGATCTGTAATCGATTTGATTTCCATGATCAATCTCTCCTAATCTATATCTTGACGTCAAAAATCGTGTCAGCAGCCGATGTTGCGCAGTTTTTCGCCCGACATGAGTTTCTTTTCGATCTCTTCAAGCGAAATCCCCTTCGTTTCCGGTACATAGGAAATCGTCAGGAAAATGAAGAGCGCGTTGAGACCGGCATACAGCCAGAACGTATGCGCCGAGCTGAGTGTATCAATGAGGGAAAGGAACGTTGCGCCGACGATCGCGCAGGTAATCCAGTTCGTCATCGTCGAGCAGGCAATACCGAATTCACGCGATTTGAGCGGCTGAATCTCCGAGCAGAGAACCCAGACCACCGGGCCGGCACTCATCCCGAAACCGGCGATCATAACCATTGTCATAACGGCGGCAAGATACGGGACCCACGAAGGAGCCGTTCCGTCATTGAACATGCCCATGCAGACACCGACAACGGCCATGGCAACAGCCATGACGGCAAAACCGATCTTGAGCGTCGGTTTACGACCGGATTTATCGACCATGACAATGGCAATAAACGTCGAAAGCGTAAAGACAATACCGTTGATAACCGTACCGATCATCTGCTCTTCCGTCGTCGCAAAACCGGCGAGTTCGAGGATTTTCGGCGAATAATACATGATGACGTTAAAACCTGTAAACTGCTGCATGGCCTGCAGGAGAACGCCGAGAAATACGGCGCGGCGAACGTTCTTATTTGCTTTGAAGAGCTGCCAGCCGGCCTGTTTGACTTTCAGCGTTTCTTTGATATCGGCAAGTTCGGCTTCCGCCGTTTCCGTTTTTTCATGAAGCATATTGAGAACTTTGTCGGCCTCGGCAAAACGACCTTTCGTTGCGAGCCAGCGCGGACTGTCCGGAAGTGTCAAAACCGTCAGGATCAGGATGAAGCCCGGAATCGCAATGATCGAAAGCATCGAGCGCCACGATCCGCTGTAGCTGAAGAACGTATCGGAAAGAAATGCAACGAGAATGCCGACGGTGACCATGAGCTGATAACCGGAAATGACCTTACCGCGCGAATCCTTGTCCGACATTTCCGCGAGATACAGCGGCGCCGTGTAGGATGCGATACCGATCGAAAGGCCGAGAATCAGTCGGAAACCGATGAGCATCGTGACGCTGACGGAAAGTCCGGATCCGAGACAGCCGATGATGAAAAGCGTTGCCCCGATCATCAAACTCTTTTTACGACCGATCCCGCGCGCAAGAAACGATGCGATAATCGCGCCCGTAGCAGCACCGACCATCATCGAGCTGACAACCCATTCCTGCGCGACACTGCTGAGGCTCCATTCCTTACTGATAAACGGAAGTGCCCCCGAAATGACGCCCTGATCGAGACCGAAAAGGAGTCCGGCCATACCGGCGGCGAAGTAAATAAATGCGCGGATACGCGCCGCGTGTTTTTTGCGCGCTTCCGTATCGGGTGTTACTGCGGATACCATGATAAATCATCCTTCCTGAAAACTACCTAACCATATGCTAAACAAAATCACACAATACATGAATGAAAATCGGCTCTGCGGAAGGCGGCGGTTTTCCCGCTCTCTGCTCCCGCAGTCCGGATTGGCTTAAAGAGATGCCAAATCGTCAAAGCTGTCTTTCAGCTGACGATACAGTTTTTGATACAGCTGATGTCCTTTTTCATAATAAACGTGGGCTGCCGCATCGGGCTTGCAGGTCGTATCCGGCTCGATGAGGCTTTCGCAGGCGGAAACAACATCCGGGAAAATACCCGCGCCGACACCGGCAAGAATCGCAGCTCCGAGAGCCGGACCCTCTTTCGATTTAATCGTCTGAACCGGGCAGCCGTACATATCGGCGAGCATTTGACGCCAAACATTGCTGCGTGCACCGCCGCCGCATGCCATCATCGCCTTCGTGTTGACATTCATTTCCTGCAGAATCTGTTGACAGTCACGCAGGGAATAACTGACACCTTCCATAACGGCGCGGAGCATATCCTGCTTCGTATGAATCGCCGAAAGGCCGAAGAAAACGCCGCGGCAGTTCGGATTGAGATGCGGTGTGCGTTCGCCCATGAGATACGGTAAATAGAGCAGCCGGCGGCTTCCGCGCGGAACCTTCCCGACGTCACTGCTGATCAGTGCGTAAGAGTCAATACCGGTTTCTTCTTCCTTCTGTTTGTAACATTCGGCAAGCGTATCGCGGAACCAGTGCAGCGAAAGTCCCGCCGCCTGCGTAACGCCCATAACGTGCCAGGCTCCCGGAACCGCACAGCAAAACGTATGCACGCGCCCTTTCGGGTCAATGTTCGGCTGATTCATATGGGCGAAAACGACGCCGCTCGTACCGATCGTTGTAAACGCACGTCCTTCGCGGACAACCCCCGTTCCGACAGCAGCAGCCGCATTATCGCCGGCGCCGCCGACAACAACCGTTTGCGGCGAAAGTCCCGTCTTTGCCGCAAATTCCGGCGTGATACAGCCCGTAACTTCCGGCGATTCATAAACACGCGGCAGCCATTCGGGATCGATTTCGAGTTTCTGCAGGATCTCCTCCGACCAGCAGCGATGCGGAATATCCAGGAGCTGCATGCCGCTCGCGTCCGAAACATCCGTCGCATACACGCCCGTCAAACGGAACCGGACGTAATCTTTCGGGAGCAGAATATGACGGCAGCGGGCGTAATTTTTCGGTTCATGATTGCGAACCCAGAGAATCTTCGACGCCGTAAAGCCCGTCAATGCGGGGTTTGCCGTAATCGCCATAAGTCGATCAAGGCCGACGCGCGCCGTAATCTCCTTGCACTCCTCGCCCGTTCTCTGATCGCACCAGATGATCGACGGACGAATGACTTCATTATCCTTGTCCAGCATAACAAGCCCGTGCATCTGGCCCGAAATGCCGATACCTTTGACGTCAGAGGCGTTGACACCGGATTTCTCCACGACAGCGCGGATTGTTTTTTCCGTCGCCTCATACCAGTCATGCGGATCCTGTTCCGCCCAGCCGTTTTCCGGCTGGTACAACGGATATTCCTGCGACACCGACGCAACGACTTGACCGTTTTCGTCAAACATAACCGTCTTCGTCGCCGATGTTCCCAAATCGACGCCCAACAAATATTTCATGGCTTATCCTCTCTTTCACACGCGACATTGCGTGCTTATGCACGCTTTTGCTGTACTCAGAATAGCACACGAAAATGCCGACGTCAATACCTCTTTGATAATTTTCTAAAAATTGTTATTTGATCGTCATTGGGAAAAAATTCCTGTTTTAGGCGCAAATAATGTAGGAAACCGCACATTATTCGTCAAATGATGCACTGGATCAATAAAATTCAGAATAAAGTGATTGACAAGATTCTTTTCCGGTGCTATTCTATGAGCATCAAATAAGTGTGCTTGTGAACGCAAGCAAAACGATGTGTGTCAAAGGAGTGCTGAAACCATGTCCATGAGTAATATCCCCGAAGTCAAATGCGGCATTTTATCCGTCAGCCGCGACTGCTTCATCATTTCCCTTTCCGAAAATCGTCGTCAGGCCATCCGCGAAGCCTACGAGAAACAGTACGGTTCTCTCTATGAAGTCAAAAAGACCGTTGAAAACGAAACGGACATGCTCGCTGCCGTCAAAGAAGCAAAAGACGTCGGCTGCAACGCCCTCGTCGTCTTCCTCGGCAATTTCGGTCCGGAAACGCCGGAAACGCTGATCGCGCGTGAATTTGACGGCCCGGTCATGTACGTCGCCGCCGCAGAGGAAACGGGTAAAAACCTCATCAACGGCCGCGGTGATGCTTATTGCGGCATGCTGAACTGTTCGTATAATCTCGGCCTGCGCCACCTCAAAGCCTACATCCCGGAATATCCGGTCGGCACGGCCGAAGATGTTGCCAAAATGATCGCCGACTTCCAGCCGGTTGCCCGCACCCTCATCGGCCTGCATAACCTCAAAATCATCACGTTCGGACCGAGACCGCAGGATTTCTTCGCCTGCAACGCTCCGATCCAGCCGCTTTACGATCTCGGCGTCGAAATCGAGGAAAACTCCGAACTTGACCTGCTTGTCGCTTACCGCGCCCATAAAGACGATCCGCGCATCAAAGATGTCGTTGCCGAAATGGCAGCCGAACTCGGCACGGAAGGAAATCCATATCCGGATCTTCTGCCGCGCATGGCCCAGTACGAAGTCACGCTGCGTGACTGGATGGCGGAACACCTCGGCGCACGCAAATATGTCGCTTTTGCCAACAAATGCTGGCCGGCTTTCCCGAAAGAATTCGGCTTTGAACCATGCTACGTCCACAGCCGCCTCGTCTCTCAGGGTATTCCGGTTGCCTGCGAAGTTGACATTTACGGTGCACTCAGCGAATACCTCGGTCTCTGCGTCAGTCAGGATGCCGTCACGTTACTTGACATCAACAACTCCGTACCGAAAGATCTCTACGAATCCGACATCAAACCGGCCGGCAAATACACGCTGCAGGATACATTCATGGGATTCCACTGCGGCAATACACCGCTCTGCAAACTCCGCAAAGGCGGCGTAAAATACCAGTTGATCCAAAACCGTCTGCTCGAAAACGGCAACACGCCGGATATCACGCGCGGTACGCTCGAAGGCGACATCGCCGAAAGCCCGATCACGTTCTTCCGTCTGCAGAGCACGTCGGACGGTAAACTGCGTGCCTACGTTGCCGAAGGCGAAGTTCTTCCGACCCCGACGCATTCCTTCGGCGGTATCGGCGTTTTCGCCATCCCGCAAATGGGCCGTTTCTACCGTCACGTATTGATCGCAAAACGCTACCCGCATCACGGCGCCGTTGCCTTCAGCCACTACGGCCAAAGCATCTGGTCCGTCCTCCAGTACCTCGGCGTACAGGACCTCGCGTTCAATCAGCCGGCAGGTATGCTTTACCCGACTGAAAATCCGTTTGCCTGATCCTTTCCCCCACCCACCATCACCACACCCACAACACAAAAGGATTGAACCGGGCTCTTCTCCCGGTTCTGCAGGCATAAGATAACAAAAACTCCGACAGGAAAATTCCTGCCGGAGTTTTTGTCATAAAAACCATACATCTGCTCAGAGTCAAAAGAATAATCCGATCAGCGGAATACAACCATCCCTTTCGCCCTCTCTGCACTGACCGCCGCAAAATAAAAACGCTCCGGACGGAAAATTCCATCCGAAGCGTTTGATTCTTATCCATAAAGAGGAGTCCGTAACAAGCTCTCAGCAGCCGATATTGCGGAGTTTTTTGCCGGACATCAGGTTTTTCTCGATATCTTCGAGCGAAACACCTTTCGTTTCCGGAATAAATGCAACCGTCAGCACAATGAAGAATGCATTAAGGCCGGCATAGACCCAGAACGTATTCGCCGAGCCGAGCGTATCGATAAGCGAAAGGAACGTTGCACCGACGATCGCGCAGGTAATCCAGTTCGTCATCGTCGAGCAGGCGATACCGAATTCACGCGATTTAAGCGGCTGGATCTCCGAGCAGAGCATCCAGACAACCGGGCCGGCACTCATTGCGAAGCCGGCAATCATCATCATCGTCATACCGGCAGCAACATACGGAACCCACGACGGAGCCGAACCGGCCTGCAGCATACCCATGCAGACGGCAACAGCCGCCATGGACAGAGCCATAACCGTAAAGCCGATTTTGAGAGCCGGTTTACGGCCGGCGCGGTCGACCATACCGATAGCAATAAACGTTGCCAAAACGTTGACCGAACCGACGAGAACAGTAGCAATCATCTGCTCCTCCGTCGTCGAGAAACCGGCGAGACCGAAAATTTTCGGTGCATAATACATAATGACATTGATACCGGTAAGCTGCTGCATTGCCTGAAGCATAATGCCGAGGAATACGGCACGGCGTACATTTTTATTTACCTTAAACAGCGACCAGCCGGCCTGTTTGACTTTCAGCGTATCTTTGATATCGGCTAACTCTGCCGCCGCTGCTTCATTCGTTTCATGCAGTTTTTCAAGAACCGCCTTTGCCTCCTCAAAACGGCCCTTCGTCGCAAACCACTGCGGGCTGTCCGGCAGCATCAAAACCGTACCGAACAGAATGAAGCCCGGAATACAGATGATCGTGAGCATCGTACGCCAGGAACCGGTATAACTGAAGAACGTATCGGAAATAAATGCTGCAAGAATACCGACCGTAACCATGAGCTGATAGCCCGAAATAACTTTACCGCGGGAATTCTTCTCTGCCATTTCGGCAAGGTACAGCGGCGCCGTATAAGAAGCAACGCCGATTGAAATACCGAGTGCCAGACGTGCTGCAATCAGAACCGTAACATTCGGTGCAAGGCCTGACATGAAGCAGCCGCAAATAAATACGGCCGCGCCGAAAAGCAAACTCTTTCTGCGTCCGATCTCTTTCGCGAGAAACGAAGCTGCAAGTGCGCCTGTTGCCGCGCCGAGCATCATCGAGCTGACAACCCATTCCTGCGTGAGACTGTCGAGCCCCCACTCCTTGCTGATAAACGGCAGCGCACCGGCGATAACCCCCTGATCAAGACCGAATAACAAACCTGCCATACCGGCAGCGCAGTAGATAAACAGTCTTACCTTCGCAGTCCTCTTTTTTCTCGCTGCCACATCTTGTGAATTCTCCGTTGAACTCATCTCATACCATCTCCTATCCTTTATTATTTATGAGTATATATTGGGGTATGAAGCCAAATCCGATGTGTACATATTGCAACTATACCATGAATAATTGCCTTTCGTCAATATAAATAATAATGATTTCGCTGCAACTAAGATAAAAGACGACGTTATTTCAGAATAAAACATCATTGGTTCGTAATATAATCCTCACAAGTGATATAAAATGAATTTAGATATAAAGTAATATTATTTTTGTCCCCAGTCAATTTGTTTCCTCGAAACTATTTCTCTCAAAAAGCAAAGGATATTAACTTGAACTTCATAACCATAACAAAAAAGCTTCCGATTGCTCGGAAGCTCTGATTTTCAAATGGTGCGGTTGATGGGACTTGAACCCATATGTCTTGTGGACACTACCCCCTCAAAGTAGCGCGTCTGCCAATTCCGCCACAACCG
>CACXCC010000117.1 GCA_902766015.1 uncultured Veillonellaceae bacterium | reverse complement strand
CACAAGAACAATAACACGCAACCCAATCCCGTACCGACATCACTCGGCACGGGATTTTTATTGCCTTAGGAACGGAGTAATTCCAATGAAGAAGAGGAGTGAGAGGGGCGCATCCGGCTGACTTTGCTGCGTAGAGGCGTGGAGGGGAATTTGACTTAGAATGAAACACGAAGGGACAGGGCGGACAGACTGACTGACTTGCTGCAAGAGGCGTTAAGAACGTCAGCCGGCAGTGTCGGAAGGAAGTCTGTCTGCCCTGTCCCGTCGAGATTTGACAAAATGACAGAGGAGTTTTCTGTAAATTTTCGCGATTAAAAATAAATTTGCAAAAACTCTTGCAAACGGTTGCATAAAGTAGTATCCTAAAGATAACAAAGATACCCCACGGCCACGGGACACAAAACACACGGAAGAAAAAGAGGAGAAACATCATGGGAGACATACAGAAAACAAATGCGGAAAAACCGCAGAAATCCAAGGGCTTACCGTACTTATCCAATCAAAAAATCTGGCTGCTGAGCTTCGGCTTTCTCGGCGTTCAGATCGCCTTTACCCTGCAGAGCTCGCAGATGAGCCGTATCTTTCAAACCATCGGCGCCGACCCGACAAATCTCGGCTGGTTCTTCATTTTGCCGCCTTTGGCAGGCTTGATTGTGCAACCGCTTGTAGGATATTATTCCGACCGCACCTGGCTGCCGAAACTCGGCGGACGACGTTTACCGTATCTGCTTCTCGGCACGATCGTCGCCGTCATCGTCATGCTGCTTTTGCCGAATGCAGGCAGTTTCGGATTCGGCTTCGCGTCAATGGCGGCACTGATTTTCGGTGCTGTCACCGTCGCGCTGCTTGACCTTTCGTCAAACGTTGCCATGCAGCCGTTCAAAATGATGGTCGGTGACATGGTCAATGACGATCAAAAATCTTATGCGTACGGCATTCAGAGTTTCCTTTGCAATACGGGCTCTGTTATCGCCGCGATCTTCCCGTTTGTTTTGACAGCCATCGGCGTTGCCAATGTAGCCGCGAAGGGCGTTGTTCCGAATTCCGTCATCTGGTCTTTCTACATCGGCGCCGCGATTCTCGTCGTCACGAGCATTTTGACACTCAAAAACGTCCGCGAATACGATCCGCAGACTTACGCACTTTACCATAACATTGATATCAACGCCAACAAAGAAAGCGTCAGCGTCTTCACGCTCTTAAAACACGCGCCGAAAGCCTTTTGGACCGTCGCACTCGTTCAGTTCTTCTGCTGGTTTGCATTCCAATATCTGTGGACGTATTCTGCCGGCGCCATCGCCGAAAACGTTTGGATGACGACCGATACGTCATCGGCGGGTTATCAGGCCGCGGGCAACTGGTTCGGCGTACTTTCCGCGATTCAGTCGATTGCCGCCGTCGCCTGGTCGTATGTCCTCGCTAAAATCCCGAATCGCCATCATAAATTCGGCTACATGATCAGCCTGATCCTCGGAGCCTTCGGTTTCCTTTCGATCTACGCCGTTCATTCGCAGTATCTGCTGATTGGTTCCTTCATTTTCGTCGGTATGGCATGGGCTGCCATCCTGACTTATCCGCTCACGATCGTTACGAATGCGCTTTCCGGTGAACACATGGGCACCTATCTCGGGCTTTTCAACGGTTCCATCTGCCTGCCGCAGATCGTCGCTTCGCTTTGCAGCTTCGTACTTTTCCCGCTCATGGGCGGTGTTCAGCACAACATGTTCCTCGTTGCCGGTGTTTCGCTGTCGATGGCGGCCTGTGCCGTCCTCACGATCAAAGAAACGCGCGGCGGAGTAGAGGATTGACGTCAATTTCGGATTTTGACTATACACGGATACAGAAAGGATAAGTTATCATGAAACGCATTTTTGAAATCGACCCTTGGCAGATCATCACGCACACATTTCAGCCGGAAGACAAACGGTTGCAGGAGAGCATCACGAGTATCGGCAACGAATACATGGGCATGCGCGGCATTTTCGAGGAAAAATATTCGGGTGACACGCACAAAGGTATCTATCTCGGCGGGGTTTGGTTCCCGGACAAAACGCGCGTCGGCTGGTGGAAAAACGGTTATCCGCAGTATTTCGGCAAAGTCATCAACGCCGTCGATTTCGTCAGCCTTGACATCAAAATCAACGGCGAATCCGTTGACCTCGCAAAAGACCCGTTTACGGATTTCGAGCTTTCCCTTGACATGAAACACGGTGTCCTGCGCCGCAGCTATGTTGTCGTCAAAGGGGATGCCCGTGTCAAAATCACGTCGGAGCGTTTTGTCAGCCTCGTGCGCAAGGAACTTTATGCGAACCGTTTGCAGATCGAAAACGTCGGCGACAAGCCGGTTGAGATCGGTATCGTGTCATTTATCGACGCCGATGTGTTCAATGAAGACGCCAATTACGACGAGCGCTTCTGGGAAGTCCTCGCAAAAGATACGCATGAATACGGCGCGAAATTGACGGCAAAAACGATCCGCAATCCGTTCGGAACGCCGCGTTTTACAACGGAAATGAGCGCTTCCTGCGTCACGGAACTCACGCCGGACGGCAACTGGGAAGAGGAAAAGAAAGTTGTCAACGCGTTTAAAGGTACGCTTGCACCTTCGGAGAAGGCGTATTTTGAAAAACGCGTCATTATCGTAACGTCACGCGATTATGCGGATCGGGATGCCATGGACGAAGCCGCCAATATGCTTCAGGGAACGCATCTTTCGGTTTCCTTTGACACACTTCTCAACGAACAGGCCGAAGCATGGCAGAAACGCTGGTCAAAAGCTGACGTCACAATCAGCGGTAATGACGAAGCCCAGCAGGGGATCCGTTTTAACCTGTTTCAGCTCTTCTCAACGTATTACGGCAGCGATTCGCGGCTGAACATCGGACCGAAAGGCTTTACGGGCGAAAAATACGGCGGCGCAACGTATTGGGACACGGAGGCTTTCGCCGTGCCGCTCTATCTCGCCGTCGCCGATCCGGCCGTGACGCACAATCTGCTCGAATACCGCCACAATCAGCTTCCGGGTGCTTACCATAATGCGCAGGAGCAGGGACTCAAAGGCGCGCTTTATCCGATGGTCACGTTCAACGGCATCGAGTGTCATAACGAATGGGAGATTACGTTCGAAGAAATCCACCGCAACGGTACGATTGCTTATGCGATTTTCAACTATACGCGTTATACGGGCGACACGGAATATGTCACGCACGGCGGTTTTGACGTCCTGACGGGAATCGCGCGTTTCTGGGCGGATCGCGTGCATTTCTCGCAGCGTAAAGGACTCTATATGATCCACGGCGTCACGGGTCCGAATGAATATGAAAATAATGTTAATAACAACTGGTATACGAATCTGCTCGCGCAGTGGTGTCTGCGTTATGCCGATGAAATCGCCGGCAAAGTTGTACCGGAAAAACGTAAAGAACTCGGCGTGACGGACGAAGAACGCGCCAAATGGCTGGAGATCGCGGACAAGATGTACCTGCCGGAAGACAAGGAACTCGGCATTTTCGTCCAGCACGATACGTTCCTCGACAAAGATTTGACACCGGTCAAAGACCTCCCGGCCGATCAGCTTCCGCTCAATCAGCATTGGTCCTGGGATCATATCCTGCGTTCCCCGTACATCAAACAGGCTGACGTTCTGCAGGGTATTTACTACTTCATGGACAAATTCCCGGCTGACGTCAAAAAACGTAACTTTGACTTTTACGAGCCGCTCACGGTTCACGAGTCGAGCTTGTCTCCGTGTGTCCATGCGATTCTCGCCGCCGATCTTCACGAGGAAGAAAAAGCGGTTGAGATGTACGAGCGTACGGCGCGCCTTGACCTTGACAATTACAACAATGATACGTGCGACGGCCTGCATGTCACGTCAATGACGGGATCGTGGCTCGCAATCGTTCAGGGCTTTGCCGGTATGCGCGTCGAAAACGATACGCTGCGCTTTGCACCGTTCGTACCGCAGGCTTGGGACGGCTATGCATTCCATGTCAATTTCCGCGGCCGTCTGCTGCATATTGACGTCACGAAGGAACGCACGTCGATCCGTCTGCTCGCAGGCGAACCGCTCACGATCAAACTGAACGGCGAAGCCGTAGCCCTGACGAAAGAATAAGCAGCAAATATACGTAAAGGATTGTAAGGAAGATGTATAATATGAAGGGAATTGTTTTTGATCTCGACGGTGTCATCACGGATACGGCACGGTTCCATTTCGAGGCATGGAAAAAGCTGACGAAGGAAAAGTTCGGCAAGGATCT
>CACXCC010000116.1 GCA_902766015.1 uncultured Veillonellaceae bacterium | reverse complement strand
TCGAAATTGCGGTCGATGCTCATGACTTCGCCCGTTGCTTTCATCTGCGTGCCGAGCGTGTGATCCGCATAGACAAATTTGTCAAACGGCCAACGCGGGAATTTGACAACGCAGTAGTCGAGCGACGGTTCGAAGCAGGCTTTCGTTTTCTGCGTGACGGCATTCGTGATTTCGTCCAGCGTATAGCCGACAGCAATTTTCGCCGAAACCTTGGCGATCGGGTAACCCGTTGCCTTTGACGCGAGCGCCGAAGAGCGGCTGACACGCGGATTGACTTCGATGACGTAATACTGATTGCTGTTCGGATCGAGCGCGTACTGTGCGTTACATCCGCCCTCGATGCCGAGTTCGCGGATAATGCGCAGCGAAGCGCTTCGAAGCATCTGATATTCGTGATCCGTAAGCGTCTGGGACGGAGCGACAACGACGCTGTCTCCCGTATGTACGCCGACCGGGTCAACATTTTCCATGTTGCAGACGGTAATGCAGTTGTCATTTCCGTCGCGCATGACTTCATATTCGATCTCTTTCCATCCCGCAACGCTGCGTTCGATGAGAACCTGACCGATCATGGAGTAGTTCAGGCCTTTGATGACGATTTCAACGAGTTCTTCCTCGTTCTCGGCGATACCGCCGCCCGTTCCGCCCATCGTGTAAGCCGGACGGACAATGACCGGATAACCGATGGAGTTCGCAAACGAAACAGCTGACGGGACATCCTCGACGATCGTGCTTTCCGGGATCGGTTCGCCGAGTTTCTGCATCGTCTCTTTGAACATTTCACGGTCTTCGGCGCGTTCGATCGCTTTGAGCGGCGTGCCGAGGAGTTCGACATTGTACTTTTCTAGAACTCCACCTTCCGCGAGCTGAACGGCGAGATTCAGACCGGCCTGACCTCCGAGAGTTGCAAGTAACCCATCCGGACGTTCTTTCGCGATGATTTCCTCGAGAAATTCTTTTTTGAGCGGCTCGATGTAGACGCGGTCCGCGATATGCGTATCCGTCATAATCGTTGCCGGGTTGCTGTTGACGAGAACGACTTCGATGCCTTCCTCACGCAGCGCACGGCAGGCCTGGGAGCCTGCGTAGTCAAATTCTGCGGCCTGGCCGATGATGATAGGACCGGAACCGATAACCATGACCTTCTTTAAATATTCCTTTTTCGGCACAGCTTATTCCCCTTTCATCATAGCTAAGAACTCGTCAAACAGGTACATATTGTCATCCGGGCCCGGCGAAGCTTCCGGGTGATACTGGACGGAGAAAATCGGGAGTTCCTGATGACGCATGCCTTCGACCGTATTGTCGTTGACATTGATATGCGTGATCTTCAGCGGCAGACCTTCGAACGAATCACCGTCAACGGCGTAGCCGTGGTTCTGCGATGAGATCTGGACGCGTCCTGTTTCGAGATTCTTGACCGGCTGGTTGCAGCCGCGATGACCGAATTTCAGTTTATATGTTTTGGCGCCGAGAGCGAGGGCAAGAAGCTGATGGCCGAGGCAGATGCCGAAAATCGGCTTTTTGCCGAGGAGCTTCTTGACCTCTTCGACGATCGGCATAACGTCAGACGGGTCGCCCGGGCCGTTCGAGAGGAAAATCCCGTCCGGATTGAGGGCAAGTACTTCTTCCGCCGTCGTCGAAGCCGGGACAACCGTCAAACGGCATCCGAGAGCTTGGAGCGAACGCAGAATGTTCGTCTTGACACCGAAATCCATCGCGACGACATTGTAGACGTGCTCTGCTTCCGGATTCGGCTCAATGACATAACGTTCCGGCGTCGTGACGGCTGCAACGACATCGCGGCGAATCGGCACCGACATCAGATTGTCGATGTCAGCCTGCGATGCATCATCCGCGACGATGATCCCTTTCATCGTACCGGCCGAACGAATGTGACGCGTAACGGCGCGCGTGTCAACGTTGTAGAGACACGGTACGCCCTGCTCCGTCAGGAATTCAGCCAGTGATTCTTCATAATGCCAGTTGCTGCCTTTATCGCAGAGTTCGCCGATAACGAAGCCGTTGACAAAGGATTTACGCGACTGCATGAAGATATCCGCAATGCCGTAGTTGCCGACGAGCGGATACGTCAGCGTCAAAATCTGACTGCAGTACGACGGGTCCGTCAAACTTTCCTGATACCCCGTCATACTAGTGTTGAAAACGACTTCGCCCGTTGCCTGGGCATTATTTAAAAGAACGCCGTGGAAGACGGCGCCGTCCTCCAGGATCAGTTTTCCTTTCAAATTAAAACACCTCGTTTTATCAGTAAACCTTGCCGTCTTTCATGACGACTTTGCCGTCAACGATCGTCAAAACCGGCTTGCCGTGAAGCTCGCGGCCGACGAACGGGGAATGGCTGCCCCGCGTGTAGAATTTCTTGTCATCAACCGTCCAAACGAGTTTCGGGTCAATGACCGTGACGTCAGCGCGTGCGCCTTCAGCGAGGCGGCCGCGATCGAGTCCGAGGATTTTTGCCGGACCGAGCGTCATTTTTTCGATGATCGTCGGCAGATCGACTTTCCCCGGCTCGACAAGATCCGTCAGGAGAACGCCGACTGCCGTTTCGAGTCCCGGGAAACCGCTCGGAGCAAACGGATATTCTTTATCCTTGTCTTCCTGTGCGTGCGGGGAGTGATCCGTCACGATCGCGTCAATCGTGCCGTCTTTGAGGCCTTCGATCAATGCTTCGTTATCTTTCTTCTCGCGCAGCGGCGGGTTGATCTTCGTGGACGAATCAAACAGTTTGACGCAGTCATCCGTCATTGTCATGTGCTGCGGCGTGGCTTCCGCCGTGACGCGGATGCCTTTTCTCTTGGCCATGCGGACGAGATCCGTTGCGCCGCACGTTGACATATGCGCGACATGGACGCGCGCACCGGCGTATTCGGCGAGCAGAATGTCACGGGCAACCGCGATATCTTCGGCGACACGCGGACGTCCTTTCATACCGAGCATTGCGCTGTTATGACCTTCATTCATCACGCCGTCTTCGACGAGCGACGGTTCTTCATCGTGGTTGATGATGACTTTGTCAAACGTATGCAGATAGTCAAATGCACTCAACAGAACTTTGGCTTTCGGGTCAAAGTTGCCGTCATCGGAAAATGCGACGGCACCTGCCTCGATCATGTCACCGAGTTCGGCGAGTTCTTTGCCTTCGCGGTTTTTCGTAACGGCACCGATGATTTCGATATGGCATTTACCGACGTCTTCGGCACGTTTTTTGAGGCTTCGTACCGTTTCGGCGTCATCGACAGCCGGACGGGCATTCGGCATCGTGCAAACGGTCGTATATCCGCCGGCAACAGCCGCCGACGAACCGGAGAGGAAATCCTCTTTTGCTTCCTGGCCCGGTTCACGGAAATGTACGTGCATGTCAATGAGGCCCGGCGTCACAACTTTGCCCGAGGCGTCATAAACCTCGGCACCGTCTGCCGTGAGGTTTTCGCCGATCGCTGCGACTTTACCGTCCTCGATGAGAACATCCGCAACCTGGTCGAATTTCGTTTCCGGATTGATGACGCGTCCGCCTTTCAGTAACAGTTTCATTCCGCTTTACCTCCCGTCAAAACCAGCGTAAAGAGTGCCATACGTACGGCAACGCCGTTCTGCACTTCTTCCTGAATGGCCGAATTATCACTGTATGCGACAAACGGCGAAATTTCCCAGCCTTTATTCATCGGGCCCGGATGGAGGACGAGAACATCATCCTTCGCGAGTTTCAGGCGTTCCGGGTTCAGGCCGAAAATACGGGCATATTCGCGCGTCGTCGGGAAAAGTCCGCCTTTCATGCGCTCAAGCTGGATGCGCAGGACTTCGATGACGTCAGCATCTTTGATCGCATCTTCGATGCGTTCGTGAACGATGATGCCCGGCTCTTCATAAAGGAAACGCGGCAACAGGGTCTTTGGTCCCGCGATATGGACTTCCATGCCCATCGTACGCATCGCGTACATATCCGAACGGGCAACGCGGCTATGCAGAACATCGCCGATGATCGCGACTTTGAGGCCTGCGAGATGACCTTTGTGCTCTTCGATCGTGAAGAGGTTCAAAAGTCCCTGTGAGGGATGTGCGTGCGCTCCGTCACCGGCATTGATGATGACGGGATCGACAACACGCGAAGCGTATTCGGCAGCGCCCTCGGCTTTGCTGCGCATAACAATGGCGTCAACGCCCATCGCCGAAACCGTATAGAGCGTATCGCGGAGGCTTTCGCCTTTGACGATGCTGCTCGTGCCTGACGTGATATTGACGACATCAGCGCCGAGGTATTTACCCGCGAGTTCAAAGGAAGTGCGCGTACGCGTACTCGGTTCATAGAACAACGTCACGATCGATTTGCCGCGCAGGGTCGGAACTTTCTTGATATCGCGATGAATGATCTGCTTCATTTCCTTTGCGGTATCGAGAACCAGCCGGATTTCTTCAGCGGAAAAATCCTTCAATGCGAGGATATCTTTTCCGCGCAGAGATACGTTTTGTTTCTCCAACTTCAATCACTCCTTAACCTTGGATGCACCCTTACTCATCATCAGCTTATAAAAAAAGCTTTCCTATGCAAAGGCATAAGAAAGCTTTCCATATCATCATAAAGACATGGTTTACATGCTTGCTTTTTCATGAGCTCCCTTAAGGCCTCTCTGGACCTTTTTAAAGGTACAAATATAAGAATTTATGCAGCTCTCTGTCTGCTCTGTTCTATTATATCGTTTCGAACCCCGAATTGCAAGTTTGAATCCCGTATACTTAAATATTGAACGGAGCCAGCAATTTGCGTAAATAATTGCGTCCTTTCTGCATGACTTTCATCACGGTGTCCATGGATTTCGGCTGACGTACGACGAGATTGAGGATCTTGCGGCGCATGATCCGATAATCCGAATCGTAATCGCGCAGGAATTCCTCCATCTCCGCTTCGACCGACACTTCCGGGATATGCGACTCGACGATCGAGGACGCGCGTCCCGTGATCTGCGCGACATCGCCGCGGAACGGGATATAGACTTCGGCGCCGTATTCTTTCTGAATGCGATCCTTGATCGCTTCCTGCGATTGCGCTTCACCGTGGACAATGAAGACTTTGGCCGGTTTCGGACTCTGAATGTGACTCAGCCAATCCATGAGCTGGTTCGCGTCAGCATGGGCCGAGAATCCGTCAAGACTCTGAATCTGAGCTTTGACGGCAATTTCCTCGCCGAGCACGCGCACGCGTTTGATGCCGTCGACGAGACGCCGCCCGAGAGATCCCTCCGCCTGATAGCCGACGAAAAGAACTGTCGATTCCGGACGCCAGAGATTGTGTTTCAGATGATGCAGGATACGTCCGGCATCGGCCATGCCCGACGCGGAAATGATGATCGACGAACCTTCCGACGAGTTGAGCGCGCGCGATTCGGCCGCCGTCTCACAGATCTTGACCTGCGGGAACGACGGAATATGACCGCTCTTGCCGAATGCTGCCATCGTTTCCTCGTCAAAGTCATTGACGTTTTTCAAAAAGACACGCGTCACGTTGATGGCGAGCGGACTGTCGATGATAATCGGGATGTCGCCGTCAATGCGTCCCTGCTTCCACAAACGGTAGAAGTAGTAAAGAAGTGTCTGCGTACGTCCGACGGCAAATGACGGGATAACGAGATTACCGCCGCGATCCATCGTGTCATTGACCACTTCGGCGAGCGCCGTTTCTTTGTCGTAAATCTGATGGATGCGATCACCGTAGGTTGACTCCATGAGGACGAAGTCGGCCCCGTCAATGAACGTCGGGTCACGGATAATCGGCTGGTCCGGCTGACCGAGGTCACCCGAAAAGACGAGTTTCGTCGTTTTCTCCCCTTCCGTCACCCACGTTTCGATAATGGCGGATCCGAGAATGTGTCCTGCATCGCGGAACCGGATCTTGATGTTGTCGGCAAGCTGCATCTCCGTGTCATACGGCACTTCGACGAGATGTTTGAGCGTTTCGCTGACGTCATCCATCGTGTAGATCGGGTGGAGCGGTTCTTCACCGCGGCGACGGTTTTTGCGCTCGGAAACCTCGGCGTCAAATTCCTGAATGTGCGCGGAGTCCGGCAGCATAATACGTACGAGGTCGCACGTTGCCTTCGTCGCGTAGATCGTACCTTTGAATCCTTCTTTGACGAGTTTCGGTAACAGGCCGCAGTGGTCAACATGCGCATGCGTCAAAACAACGCTTTCGATGTCAGCCGGGTTGAAGAGGAATTCGTCATGGTTGAGATCGCGGATTCGGCGTGCGCCCTGAAACATACCGCAGTCAACGAGGTAATAATGTTCCTGAGATTCGAGTACATAGCAGGAACCGGTGACGGTGTGGGCTGCGCCGACGAATTGCAGTCGCATAAAAACACTCCCTTTCGTTGTGTCATTTCCGATTTTCTTTTACTGTATATATTCGAAATCCACAACGATTTTCC
The DNA here is from genome assembly GCA_902766015.1 of uncultured Veillonellaceae bacterium. Lineage (GTDB taxonomy): Bacteria > Bacillota > Negativicutes > Selenomonadales > Selenomonadaceae > RUG11126. The sequence goes on along the minus strand of CACXCC010000116.1, from coordinate 2,224 downwards.
TGCTAAATAAGAAAAAATCCGGCAGAACCGGATTTTTTAGAACGATATTTATTTTGTTTTTCGTTTATTCTTTGGCAGGATCGGCCGTGATGCTCTCAAGGTCGCATTTCTTCGTTTCAATGCCGAGCGTCAAAACAACGGCTGCGACGACGACAAAGACTGACGCGAACATGAAGAAGACATTGCCGAAGCTGAATCCTCCGCCGATCATGATACCGACGAGAATTGGGGCAACCATGCCGCCGAAGCGTCCGAAACCGGCAGCCCAGCCGCTTCCGAGTGCGCGAATTGACGTCGGATAAAGTTCCGGCGTGTACGTGTAGAGAACGCCCCAGGCACCGAGGTTAAAGAATGACATGACAGCGCCCCATCCCATAATCGTTGCCGCCGTCGTGGCGTTTCCGAAGAAATAACTGGCAACACCGCTGAGGAGCAGATACAGGGAAAGTGTGTATTTACGGCCGAGACGATCGACGAGCCAAGCGGCACTGTAATAACCCGGAAGCTGAGCGAGCGTCATGATGAGGACGTATTCAAACGTTTTGACGACCGTGAATCCCTGTTTGAAAACGAGAGACGGCAGCCACATGAAAATACCGTAATAACTGAAGATGATACCGAACCAGAGAAGCCAGAGCATGATCGTACGGCGACGGAACGGTTTGTTCCAAAGCGTGAAGAACGATGCTTTCGTCTGCGGCAGCGCCGGTTCCTCTCCGTTGAACGGAACGGAAGCAACGCCGAGTTGATCTTCGAGTTTGAGGACAATGTTACGAGCTTCTTCAACGCGGCCTTTGCTCAAAAGATAACGAACGGATTCCGGCATATGGAGACGAATGAAGAAAACGTAGATTGCCGGGATTGCACCGATCAGGAATGCCAAACGCCAGCCGTACTGCGGAATGAACAGATACGCGATGCAGGCTGCTGCGATCCAGCCGAGAGCCCAGAAGCTTTCGAGGAGTACGATAAAACGACCGCGAATCGCAGACGGCGCATATTCCGAAACGAGCGTTGCCGCAACCGGAAGTTCACCGCCGAGGCCGAAACCGACGAGGAAACGGAACACGAGGAGTGAAGAATAATCCCAGGAAAGTGCGCAGAGCGCGCTCGCGATACTGTAAAGCAGTACCGTCAACGTGAAGACTTTTTTACGGCCGATTTTATCGGCGATCGTGCCGGAAACGACGGCGCCGAGAGCCATACCGATGAGTCCGATACTGCCGATCATCCCCATCTGACCCGGCAGAAGATTCCAATCCTTGGCAAGAACCGGAAGAATAAAGGCGATAAGACCGGTATCCATGGAGTCAAAGAGCCAGCCGAGACCCGTGACCCCGAGCAATTTGTAGTGGAAACGTCCGACAGGAAGCGCTTCCAGGCGTTCGAGTACCATGATGTAATTTCTCCTTCTCTTTTATGTCTTGACAATGTCTTGACAGGTTGATTGTCAATTGCTGATTATACACTGTTTTATCGAAAAAGCAAGCGTTTTTGTACATATTTTTGAAGTCGGACAAGACACGTCAAAGTCATGTCAATCAATAGGAGAAATACACGAAAAAAGCCGGTCCGAAGACCGGCTTACCACATGAATTCGTTATTTTATTCTTCGTAAAGGACGCCGATTTTGCGGAGCGCTTTCTCCACGGCTTCCATATCTTCCTGCGTTTTCGTCTTGATGAGGTGCGAGTGAATCCCGCCGCTCATCGAACTGAGCAAAGGCGCTTTCCCCGCTTCCACACGGCCGATATACTGCAGGATATCACGGCGCGAATGCAAATCGAGATCTCCCGTGATGTTGCCGTAAATCTCGTGTTCGACGGTGACATTGCAGACAATACCGCCGTTATCGACGATCGCATTGAGTTCCGGCTCCAAAAGATTCATCCCGTGACGGCAGACCAGAACGCGTTGGACACCTTTATCTTCCTTTGTCGCCAAACGATATCCGCGTGATGTCGAAATGATGTCACAACCCTCTGCACGTAAAAGCGCCACGTCACCGACGATGATCTGACGGCTGACACCGCACCGATCCGCCAGCACCGCTCCCGTGACGGCGCGGGGCGAATTCTTCAAAATATCAAAAATCGTTTTTCTGCGCAGCTGATTATCCAAACTGCATCCCCTCTTTCCGGCGCCTCGGCGCCTCTGATGCATCTATTATAGCATATTTAGACGTCAATGCATTGATCACAATGCCTTTCTTTTATCGTTCCGG
>CACXCC010000115.1 GCA_902766015.1 uncultured Veillonellaceae bacterium | reverse complement strand
GAACATGAGCATCGCCGTCCAGGCCGCGCGGAACCGCAGTCCCGCCGTGATTTCTTTATGAACGACGAGCCGGATTCCCGCCCAAACGGATAACTTCATCGGCTTTCTCCTCCTCTCCCGCATCATTCGTAGCCCAGAGTACGACAGCTCCTGACGCGGCCGCCTGACGGGCTTCCCGGAGAATCATCGCACGTCCCGCTGCGTCAAGATTTGCCGCGGGCTCATCCAGAAGCCAGACATCGGCGCCTGACGCGAGCAAAACGGCGAACTTCAACCGTTGACGCATACCGGTCGAAAAAGCCCCCGCGAATTTGCCGCGCACAGCCGTTTCGTCCAGCCCGACGCGTTTTAACAGGTCACGATACGTGTCAGTCGTGAGCGTTTTTCCGCGCAGTCCGAGGAAAAACGTCATATTTTCGTAAGCCGTAAGGCGCGGATAAAACCGCAGTTCCGGCGTCACGATGCCGAGACGGTCGCGATAATCCGCACGCCGCAGTTCCGCATCATCGCATTTGACGCTGACCTGACCGCTGTCCGGACGAAGCAGATGCCCCGCGAGGCGAAGGAACGTCGACTTGCCGGAACCGTTCGGCCCCGTGACGGCCGTGATTTTTCCGCCCCGAATTTTCGCGTCAAGACTGTCAAACAGCGGCTTGCCGCCGAACGAACGCGTCACCCGATCAAAGGTTATGGTTATCATCGCGTCACCTTCAAATCTTATCTTTATTCAGGCGGATCCAATCGGAGCCGCAGACGATAATACCGTCCTGCTCCATGGAGCGGATCTCGCGCGTGAGTGCACTGCGGTTGCATTCCAGCTCCTGCGCCATACGCACACGTCCAGGGATCTGCACATCTTCTTTCTGCTGCTGTTTTTCCTGTTGCAGGAGGTAAAGGATGAGCCGTTCGCGCAGGGTTTTCTGCGACAAAAGCTCGATTTTCTGCATCAAGAGAATGAGCTTAATGGACATCGCCTCGAGAAAATGCTGCATGATGACACCGTGTACGCGGCCGAGCCGCGGACCTGACGTCAAAAACGACCGGTACGGGATCCAGAGTACGAGCACATCGGTCAATGCCTCGATGGAATACGTATTACCCCGGTCTGTCAGAACCGACGATGTCGCGCCGAACATATCCCCGCGCTTCAGCGTATGCCCGACCGATTCATTACCGAACCGATCCTCGGAAATCATCTGTCCCTGCCCTTCAACGAACACACCGATCTGATTATTTTTCTGGTACGCCTGCAAAATCCGCGCACTCTTTTCGTAGCGCCTGACCTGTACGCCGGCCGTATGGATAAAGGATTCAATTTCTTCGGGTTTTAACCCGTAAAACAACGGCAGCTGCTGCAAATCCAGCTGATAAACCTGCACATAACCGCCTCCTTGACATAAGATATGTCTATTATATCATTAACATTGCGGCTATTATGTTGCAAATGCAACATCACCATGTATTTTCTCTACAATCTACGGATGCAAAAAGCACCGCCCCCGAAAAACGGAAGCGGTGCCCTGACAGGTCAATCCGATAATTGACGTCTTATCTGTGATGTTCGAACGTACCGAAGACGATCGGTGCGCCGTCTTTGACCATTTCCTGACCGCGCGCCCAAACCTGATTGAGTTTGAAGTCGCCGTCGACAACGACGAAGTCTGCGTCAAATCCGGCCTCGACATGGCCTTTCGTCGAAAGTTTCAGCACACGGGCAACGTTGCTCGTGACAAAACCGATCGCAACCGACGGGTCAATGCCTTCGTCGCGGATCATGTCACGCAGCTCCGTGAACATCGTGATTTCGCTGGCGACGCCGACGCCGATCGTATTGCCTTCCGCGTCAAAAATCGGCATACTGCCGTTGCCGTCGGAGCTCATCGTGATATTGGCAGCCGGGACACCCGCGTCAAGAGCGCGTTTTGCGGCCGTGCTCGGTTTGACGGCTTTTTCTTCATCCGGACCGCCGATACCGGACGTGATGTCCATGATGCCGCCGTCTTTCGCCCATTTGATGCCGTCTTCGAAGAGCCACGGATTCCGATTGATATGCGTCGGCAGGAACTGCGTTTTCGGGATTTCGCCGTTTTCCGTGATCTCATAGAGATATTTGAGGCAGTCTTTGCCGTCACCGACATGCATATTGATCACACCGGCTTTGCCGCTGAGCATGCCGCCGACACGGGCTTCTGCGGCGAGTTCGCGATAAGCCTGACACGTCGGCTGAGCCGAACGATGGTCGGAAAGGGCAACTTCGCCGGCACCGATAACTTTATCGATGATAATGATGTCACGGCGTACGCCGCCCGTAATCGTCGGCGTCGGCAGTTCGTACGAACCCGAATACATCCACGCCGTAATACCTTCGTCCTCGAGGCCGCGGACTTTGGCGAGCAGACTTTCGTCATGACGCGTCACGCCGTCCGTTCCCATGAGTCCGCAAACCGTCGTAACACCGGACGTCGTAATCTGCGACAACTGGATTTCCGGCGTACGCGTTGCATAGCCGCCTTCGCCGCCGCCTCCGATCAGATGAACGTGACCGTCAATGAATCCCGGCATCAGCGAGCAGCCCGTCAGGTCAATTTCCTCGCAGTTGTAATCCGGCAGGGACGGCAGATTTTCCCCGACAGCCGCGATTTTCTCGCCGGCGATAAGGATATCTTTCTGCCCGAGATTTTCCGGCGCATAGACCGTTGCGTTGCGCAGAATCTTGAAAAATGGTTTCGACATGATGCAAATCCTCCTATATCGTATGCCGTCTGACTGTCAGGCGGCGTTTTCGTGTCAAAGTACATTTTACTTAAAAGAACAACGTGACG
>CACXCC010000114.1 GCA_902766015.1 uncultured Veillonellaceae bacterium | reverse complement strand
ATCTGGATTTTTATGTCGACGGCGATCGCGCCGCGACGGCCGAGATTATGTATCAGCTTCTTGAATTCTTGCCCGTGACGTTGACCCGTGACATTGCAATGCCGCTTTATACCGGTCTTGCGACGGATACCGGTTTTTTCCGGTTTTCGAACACCACGCCGTTTACGATGCGTGCCGCGGCGAAGATGCTCGAATGCGGTGTCAAACCGAATGAGATTTCCGAGTCACTCGAGGCGCGTCCGTATGAAGAAGTTATCGGCTACGCTAAGGTCATCCAGACGATCGAACGATTTGCCGACGGTCATGCAGCCGGGATTTTCCTCGATAAAGAAGCGCGGGAAAACCTGCCGGGAACAGACGGACTGGTCGGTTCGGTTCGCGTCATCGAAGGCGTTGACGTTGCCATTGTCATGAAATGGAGTGAAGACAACGCTTACCGTGTCAGCCTGCGTTCGAAAGGCGTTGACGTCAGTCGTATTGCGGCTTCATTCGGCGGCGGCGGCCATGTCCGCGCGGCCGGATGTACGCTCCGTATGTCATTTGCTGACGCGAAGTCAAGCCTGCAGACGGCGATTACCGCGGCTTTGCAGTCGGAGGAACAGGCATGACGGGAGGTTTTCTTAACTTACTCAAGCCGCCCGGAATGACGTCACATGACATGGTTACGGCTGTGCGTCATATTTTGCACGAAAAACGCGTCGGACATGCCGGCACGCTCGATCCCGGTGCGGCGGGTGTTTTGCCCGTTGCCGTCGGGTCTGCGACACGCCTCATCGAATATCTCGAATTAGCGGATAAAACGTATCGTGCCGAGGTGTTTTTCGGTGCGGAAACAGACAGCGGCGATGACACGGGGCATGTCATCCGTCGGCAATCTGACGTCAAGCTGCCGTCTGAAGATGACATTTGTGCCGCATTGCAGTCATTTACCGGCGGGATCGAACAGGTCCCGCCGGTTTATTCGGCCATTAAAATCGGCGGTCGACGCGCCTGCGATCTTGTCCGCAGCGGGCATACGGTCGAAATCCCGTCACGTCATGTCACGATCCATCGACTGGATCTTCTTGAACGCCGTACCGATACGATCCTGATTGACGTCGACTGTTCGAAGGGGACCTATATCCGTACACTCTGTACCGATATCGGGCACAGACTCGGTATCCCGGCGTGCATGTCATTTCTCGTGCGCAGCCGCGTCGGTGATTTTCATTTGACGGACAGCTATACACTCGAAGAACTGAAGGAACGCGGGGAAAATGCCCTGCTTCGTCCCGAAGAATGTCTCAGCTATCTGGTCCGTTTCGATTTGACGCCGGGCAGAAAGAAGGCCTTTCAAAACGGCCTGACAACAACAGTGCGCGATTTCGCATCACAGGGATCGCTGCGTGTTTATGCGGACGATGAGTTTTTGGGGATCGGACGTATTGATGACGGAGAACTCGTTCCCGTCAAAGTATTACGAAGTTAACGGCATCGGAGCCGGTGAGGAGGAATTGTCTCAGTTATGGAAGAATATACCGAACTCGTCGGCCTGAAGCAGCAATATCCGCATCTCGTTGTCGTTCTCGGAACGTTCGACGGCGTGCATCGCGGACATCAGAGTATTATCCGCCGCGGCGTCGAACTGGCCCGATCGATTGACGGTCACTGCCTTGTCTTTACGTTTCAAAATCATCCCTTGTCGGTGATTCAGGGACGGAAAGAACCGCCGCGGATCGGTACGCCCGCACTGGGACGCCGCCTTTTTACGCGTCTCGGTGTCGATATCCTCGTGAGCATTCCGTTTACGAAAAGCTTTGCGTCGGTGACGCCGTCCGGTTTTATGCAGATGTTGCAACGTTATTTTGCGCCCGATTATGTTGTCACGGGGCCGAATTATACATTCGGACGCTACGGCAAAGGGACGTGTCGAACTCTCGTTGAGGAAGGAAAACGTTACGGATTTACGGCCGTTACGGCACCGCCGGTTTTACAGGACGGAAAACTTGTGAGCAGTACGCGAATTCGTTCGCTTTTACACCGCGGGATGCTGCAGCAGGCCAATACCTGCCTCGGTTATCCGTTTACGGTCATGGGTGAAGTCATTCACGGTCAAAAGCGCGGACGTCAACTCGGATTTCCGACGGCGAATCTTGCGATTGCCGATACGATGGCGATGCTGCCGAACGGTGTTTATGCAACGCTCGTACAGGTTGACGGATCGGTTTACGGCGGTTCCGCCAATATCGGTGACAACCCGACGTTCGATAATTGCGATCGCCGCATCGAGGTACATATTCAGGGCTTTTCGGGTGATATTTACGGCCGGGAAATTCTCGTGTCATTTTTACGGAAAATCCGTGACGAGCAGCGTTTTGCCTCGCTTGATGCGCTTGTCGCTCAGATTCGCCGCGATGAAGAAGCTGTCGGGAAAATCACGATTTCTCATTTACAAGCCCCGGGTTCTATGATATAGTATTAACTGGTTGTTTTAGAGCCACAGCTCAGTTTGCGAAGTACTCCGACGCTCACTTAGCTGCAGGCAAAATCTATCATAATTTAGGAGGAATACGTTTTATGTTAACGCAGGAAGCAAAACAGGACATTATCAAGAAGTATGCCGTTCATGAGGGCGATACGGGTTCGCCGGAAGTTCAGATCGCTGTTCTTACGGCCCGCATCACGTATCTGACGGAACATCTCAAAGAGCATAAAAAGGACCATCATTCCCGTCGCGGTCTGCTGAAGATGGTCGGCCATCGTCGTCGTCTCCTCAGCTACCTCTATAAGACGGATATCGAGCGCTATCGTGCGATCATCGCAAAACTGAATCTGCGCAAGTAATCGGCCTTTTAGCCAAAAAAGAAGCGGGACTATCCCGCTTTTTTCATATGACAAACGCAAAAAAAAGAAAAAACGGCGCAGAAGCAGCCGTATATCGAGGGGGAAATGTTCATGCATAGTTTTGAAATGGAGCTGGGTGGCAGAAAACTGGTCATTGAGAACGGCAAGATGGCCAAACAGGCAAACGGCGCCGTTCTCGTCCGTTACGGCGACACGGTTGTGCTCGTTACGGCCACGGCTTCGGCGGAACCGCGGGAAGGTGTCGATTTCTTCCCGTTGACCGTTGACTACGAAGAGAAAATGTACGCTGCCGGCAAGATTCCGGGAGGCTTCATTAAGCGCGAAGGCCGTCCGAGCAGTGACGCCGTTCTTTGTGCGCGTCTGATCGACCGCCCGATTCGCCCGCTTTTCCCGGAAGGTTTCCGCAATGACGTTCAGATCGTCGCGACGGTACTTTCCGTGGAACAGGACAACGCGCCGGAACTCGCTGCGATGATCGGTGCATCGTGCGCACTGACGGTTTCGGATATTCCGTTTATGGGCCCGATCGCCGGTGTCCGCGTCGGCCGCGTCAATGATGAATTTGTCATCAATCCGACGGAAGAACAGCGCAAAGTGTCAACGCTGAACCTCACGGTTGCCGGCTCACATGATGCCGTCATGATGGTTGAAGCCGGTGCCAATGAACTGCCGGAAGAAGTCATCCTTGACGCGATTCTGTTCGGTCATCAGGAAATCCGCCGTATTGTTGAATTCCAGAATCAGATTCAGCAGGAATGCGGCAAGGAAAAACGCGAAGTCAAACTCTTCTCCGTTGAACCGGAACTCTTTGACGCGATCCGCGCTTTCTCCGAGGAGAAACTCAATCTCGCGATCCGCAACCCGGACAAACTCGACCGTGACCGTCATATCGAAGGTGTTAAAGCCGAGACGATGGAACATTTCCTCGAACTCTATCCGGATCAGGAAAAAGAGATCAGCTACGTTCTTTATAAAGTAGAAAAAAGCATCGTCCGCCGTATGATTACGCGCGAAAAGATTCGTCCGGACGGCCGTGAACTCGAAGAAGTTCGTCCTGTCAGCTGTGAAGTCGGCGTTTTGCCGCGTCCGCACGGTTCGGCACTCTTTACGCGCGGTCAGACGCAGGTTCTTTCCGTGACGACTCTCGGTTCGGTCGGTGATGAACAGGTCATTGACGGTCTCGGACCGGAGACGACGAAACATTACATTCATCATTATAACTTCCCGGGATACAGTGTCGGCGAGGCTCGCCCGATGCGCAGTCCGGGACGCCGTGAAATCGGTCACGGTGCTCTTGCGGAACGTGCGCTTCTCCCGGTTGTTCCGCCTGCAGAGGAATTCCCGTACACGATCCGCGTCGTTTCCGAAGTTCTCGAGTCAAACGGTTCGAGTTCAATGGCAAGTGTCTGCGGCAGTACGCTTTCACTTATGAGTGCCGGCGTTCCGATCAAACGTCCGGTTTCCGGCGTTGCCATGGGACTTGTCAGTGACGGTGAGAACTACACGATTTTGACGGATATTCAGGGCATGGAAGACGCGCTCGGTGATATGGACTTTAAGGTTGCCGGTACGACGGAAGGTGTCACGGCAATTCAGATGGATATCAAAGTTGCCGGTATTACGCGTGAAATTCTTTATTCCGCTCTGCAGCAGGCAAAACGCGGTCGTGCGTTTATCCTCGGCAAGATGCTCGAATGCATCGATAAACCGGCTCCGGAGCTTTCGCCGTATGCACCGCGCGTTGAAGTCATGAAGATCAAGGTTGACAAGATCCGCGAGGTCATCGGTACCGGCGGTAAAGTCGTCAAGAAGATCATTGACGAGACGGGCGTTGACATTGACATCCATGAGGACGGCAATATTTTCATTACGTCGCCGGATCTTGTCGGTATGCAGAAGGCAAAGGCAATGATTGAGTCGATCGTTCACGAGATCACGGTCGGCGAGGTTTATACGGGCAAGGTAACGCGCCTGATGAAGTTCGGTGCATTTGTCGAGCTTCTGCCGGGGCGTGAAGGTCTCTGCCATATTTCGCAGCTTTCCGATCACCGTGTCGGTAAAGTTGAGGATGTGGTGCAGGTCGGCGATCAGCTTGACGTCAAGGTTATTGAGATTGATGATAAAGGGCGTGTGAATGTAAGTCACCGCGTGCTGATGCAGCCGGTTCGGTAATAATATTTAATAAAACTCGACGGGACAAGCGGATCCGCTTGCCCCTTGCGTTTCGGTTAACGATATTCATCTTAACTTAGATATAAAAAGCATATAAGAAAGCCGCTGTTACACGGTTCGTTGTTTGACGACCGGTGTGACAGCGGCTTTTTGTGTCAGTTTAGGGCTTCGTAGAGGATTTCGGCGTTTTGGCGCATACGGGTTAGATATTCGTCGGCGGCTTCGGGGACGGATTCGCCGGTGACGACGGGATCGAGGGAGTAGAGAGGCATGCCGGTTTCGCGGGAGATGGTTTCGGCGGCAGCGGGAGAGTATTGGGGTTCGGCGAAGAGCGCGGTGTGCGGGAGTTCGCGGATTTGGCGGATTGTAATTTCGAGGTCGGCGGGCGATGGATCGGAGCCGGGTTCACGTTCGATGACGCTGACGATGTTCAGGTTGAAGTCACGTGCGAAGTAAGGGAAGGCTTCGTGGAATGTGACGATGTCGCGGTGGGCGACGTTGTCGAGTTTAGCGTGCATTTCGCTGTTGAGTTCCTCGAGTTTTGCGACGTAAGCATCGCAGTTGGCCTGGTATTGTTCGGCGTGCGCAGGATCGGCATCCTGAAGCTGCTTTGTTATGTTTTTGACCTGTGCGATCGAAGCGGGGACGCTGAGCCAGACGTGGGGGTTCGGTTCACCGTCTTCTTCCATAAGCGGGATGTTTTTGGACGCATCGACAACGATGAGGCTGTGCCGGTTTTTGATGACGTTGTCGAGGAAGCTTTCCATGCCGGCGCCGTTGACGACGAAGATATCGGCTCGTTCGAGTATCTTCATGTCTTCGGTTGTCAGTTGATAGTCATGCAGGCATCCGGTCTGCGGTTTTGTCATGTTGGTGACGGTGACGCCGTCGACGCCTTTTGTGACGTTGATTGTGTCGATATACATCGGGTAGAAAGAGGTTACGATGCGGAGGGTTCCGTCTCCCGATGCGCTTTTTTCTGTCCGGTTGCCGCACCCGGATGCGACAGTCAGGAGCAGGAGAGCAAGAATTAAAATAAGAATTTTTTTCATTTGTTCACCACCTTGTTCCTTATCATAACACACGATGTCCTTTCCGCCTAGGGTTGAGCGGCAGGGAGCAGTTTTTTTCGATTTGTCTGAAAAAAATCTGTTTTTTAAAATAGGGTATTGATATTTTCGGTTTGTATGTGTATAATAGGGATTGTAAATGAAGAAAACGTTTTCCTATCGCAGTATTATTCAAATAAAGATGAAATAATACTTCCGGCGATAGAAAACGTTTGCCGAATGTTTTCATTATTTTTCCGTTTTTTATCAATCTATTTATGAGGTGATTGAAATGAAACAGGGTACAGTAATTACCGTCAGCCGTAAGTACGGTTGCGGTGGCCGTGAACTCGCAGAGATTCTCGCCAAGAAATTGAATGTCAAGCTTTATGACCGTCAGATTGTTCATATCGCGGCAGCAAAGCTCGGCATCAATGATCTTTCCGAAGAAGACCTGCTCGAACTCGAACGTGAAGTCAAACCGCTGGCTATGACGTTCGTACCGTTCCACTCTTTCGGTTCCCATATGGGCGAATCGAGCCGCGGCATGTTCATTTCCGAGGGGAGCGTAATCCGCAAACTCGCAGCTGAAGGTTCCTGCGTTATCCTGGGGCGCTGCGCTGACTACATTCTCGAGAACGATCCGAAAATGTTCTCCGTCTTTGTCACGGCTGATGATGAATACCGCAAACAGCGCGGCCTGTCGGTTTACGAGGGCAAAACGCTGAAAGACCTCGATGCCGAGGATGCAAAACGTGCACGTTATTACAACTATTACACGGGTCGTCAGTGGGGTGTCGGTTCCAACTACGATCTCGTTGTCAATACGAGCAAAGGTGATCTTGACAAGGTTGCCGATGCAATCATTGCCTACATCGAAGCAGTACAGAAATAACAAGACCTGTAGAAAAATTATAAACCTATAAAGGGGTATAGGTATTAGGAGGATTTATCGTGTCAAACGGTGGAGGAAACTTAAGAGCACGTATCTGTTATGCGTGCGGCACGTTCGGTCATGATGTGTTCTACATGATGATCGGTACGTATTTCATGATTTTTGTAACGAGTAACCTGTTCAATACGGCGGATACCGCTTACAACGCTAAAATGATCGGTATCGTAACGACGATCATCCTGGTTCTGCGTATCGGCGAGTTGTTTATCGACCCGTTCATCGGTAATACGATCGATAAGACGGACACCCGCTGGGGTAAATTTAAGCCTTGGGTTCTCGGCGGT
>CACXCC010000113.1 GCA_902766015.1 uncultured Veillonellaceae bacterium | reverse complement strand
GCAGCTGTGCAAGGAATGCACTGTCCTCGGCAAAAACAGCCGGATGCAGATCCTGACGTTTATACAGGCGCTCGATATGTTTTTCGAGGAACATCTGAATCGTATCGTTTGCAGAAAGCGGCTCGTCTGAAAAGACCATGTCGCCGCTGCGGAAATCGAGAATGTGTAAAATGGCCTGATTGACGATGATCATGCTCCGGCCTCCTTTTCCTTATCCTGTATTGACCGTTCGGCTTCAGCCCGCCCGCGCACGTCCTTCAGACGCGGTATCAGGCGGTCTTTCAGCCGTTCTTCGAGCTCCGGCAGTTCATTTGCGTCAAAGTCATAGTTGACGTCAGGAATATTCCAGATGCGAGCTTCGCCGAAAAACTCATCGCGGTAAATATTGTAGTAAATCGTAAAACTGCTTTCGAGCGCAAAGTCCACGTAATCGATGAGGACATAAGACCCGTTCGTGATCTTGACGGGTTCGTCGGGATGAACGAAGAGCGTAAACCCCTCCGATTCCTGCGGGAGACGCTTTGCGTCTTCCCATGTCAGAATTCCCTTTTCGCGGACAATACAGCCGATACTGTTCGGATTGTACTCCACCATGTCATGCAGCATCGACTCGAGATCGCGTCGCAGGAGTTTTTCAAAAACCGTAAGATCCGCCGTAATGAACTCGATGCGGCAGAATTCGATAAGCCCGAGTTTGACACGGACTTTATACTCGTGCGTTTCATCATGGTAGTATATGATGGCGCTTTTATGCAGTTCCGGATTGTCGTAGCGGCAGATATCGTAAAAGTTATCGTGTACGAACGCCTCCCGGGTCAAATGAAACCCGTAAAGCGTTTCCGGGAGTTCTGTCAAGTACTGCCAATCCGCCACAATCTGATCGATTTTTTCTTTGATGTCGTTCTTCATATTTTCACCGCCGTCCTTCTATCTTACAACATAGCAGGATGTGATGCAAACACCATTTTGCCGCCGGAGCTCTTCCGGAACTGACAATCGTGACATATGTTATTTTATTTTCAGGCTCCTGATGGTATAATGTGCTTTAAAAGGGTAGATAGCGGGGTTATTCCCGAGGAGGTGCTGAACATGGCAGATCAGGATAAGATTGACAAATTTGTCAACGACACGCTTGAGGACATTCTGGAAGATGCGCACCACGAGGAAAAGGAAGAGATTCTCCAGTGGAGCATTGATAACATCAAACCGGAACAGCAAACGGAAGAAAAGGAAGCTGTTGAGGATATCTGGGACAAAGATATTTTCTCCCGTTTTCCGGAAGACAACGAAAAAAAATGAACGTATGCAAAAAGCCGCCGAAGCAGCTGAGTTACAGCAGCCGGGCGGCTTTTTGCATGGGAAATTTGCATGAAAAAGAGCAGATCAAAGGTTTTCGTAGTCGATTTTGTCCTGACGGTAATAATAGACTTTATCATGTTCGCCGACTTCGCGCATGACGTGGCACGGATTGCCGACAGCGACAACATTGGCGGGGATATCTTTTGTCACGACGCTTCCGGCGCCGATGACGGCATTTTCGCCGATCGTGACACCCGGGACGACGATGACATGACCGCCGAGCCAGACGTTGTTGCCGATATGGACATCGCGGTTGTACTGATAGCCTTTATAGCGCAATTCCGCGTCAATCGGATGATTTGCCGTCGCGATCGTGACATTCGGGCCGAACATGACGTTGTCACCGATAAAAATATGACCGTCATCGACCAGTGTCGTGTTCGAGTTCATATAGACGTTATTGCCGAGATGAACGTGATGTCCACCCCAGTTTGCATGAAACGGCAGTTCAATGTAGTTGTTATCACCGCATTCGGCGAATACTTCCTTCATATATGCTTCTTTTTTCTCATAGTCAGTCGGCTTCAATTGATTGAATGCCCAGAGTTTGTCCTGGAACGGGCGCTGCTCGGCAAGAACTTCCTCATCCCCCGGATGATAGATAAGTCCTTTGACCATGCGTTCATACTGCGTCATAAAAATCCTTCTTTCTGTGTATGATCTTTGTAATATATTAGAATTTTGCGTCCAAATACGGTATAATAGAAAAAGACATGATAGTAAATGAGGTGTTGACATGGCAGACCAATATTATGACCTGCATGTAGCCGGTGTTACGCGTCGGTTGCGTGTGCTGAAAATTTCCGACAGCTTGGCAATTGCCGGTTTTATCCTGCTCGGCGACGTCGAACTCACGAGTGCCTGTGCTGCGGAACTGATCAAGAAATTCCCGCCGGGAGTTGAGGAAATCATGACAGCTGAGACGAAAGGCATTCCTCTCGCCGCCGAAGTTGCCCGTCAGATGGGACTCGATCACTACATCGTTGCCCGTAAATCGGTCAAGGCGTACATGAAAAATCCGCTCTGCGTTGAGGACGAATCCATTACGACGCTCGGACGTCAAATGCTTTGTCTGATGGACACGGATGTCCTGCAGATCAACGGTAAACGCGTCCTGCTCCTCGATGACGTCATCAGCCGCGGCGGATCCATTCTTGCAATGCAGCATCTCGCCGAACGCGCCGGTGCAAAGGTCATCGGCAAGGCAGCCGTTCTCGCCGAAGGTGATGCCGCCAAGCGTACGGACATCATTTTCCTCGAACATCTCCCGCTTTTTAAGCCGGAATAAGTCATTACGAAATCACAAAAAACAGGCCTTCACAACCGGGACTTTGACGGAAGCCCCGATTGTGAAGGCCTGTTCGTTTTGCTGTCAAGCGAAATCAATCAAAATTTGACGGCAACGCCGACACCGACGCCGTGTTCATGGCCGCCTTCGTCCGGTTTGAAGTTGTGGTAGTTGACATTGAGGTTTACGTTCGCAATCAGATCCTTATTGAGACCGACCTGCGTTTCGTTGAAGTCTTTGCCGGATACATACGAAGCATAAGCGTCAAAACCCAGAACTTTCGGCGTGCTCATCGCAACGCCGCCGAATGCGTTCTTTTTGTCACCGGGGAGATCCCAACGGTAGCCGCCGATGGCTTTGACCTCGGAACCGATCATGTCATACTGCAGATAGACTTCGTTCTGATCGCCGTATTCGTCACGGTCCATATAGTCATAGCCCAACGTTGCTTTTTGTGTCACTTTATGCTCAATGTACGATTCGTTTGTACCGACCCCGATTGCCGTTTCGTGGTTGGCCATCTGATTGATTGGCGCTGCGAATACCGAGGCACTGCCGAGAAGCATGAGCCCGGCCGTCAGCAAAGCTGCCTTCTTCATCGAATTCCCCCTTTAGAATAAGCCTTATTCTAAGCTTACAAGGTTTTCACCTTTATGTCAATATTAAATCTCATCCCTGAATGTTTTCTGGAAAAACTATCGTTTTATTCGAATAGAATCGGTCGACATTTTCATTTGTATAGTTGTATACTATAGAAATTTTTTGCGGAATTACTTGAAAAAGAAGGGTTTTCGTCGTTTGGCGCGAATAATTTAATTTATAAAAGGAATAAGGCTCATTCCTGGTAAACATCAATTACTGTAAGGAGGTATTATTATGAGTCTGATGATCGGTTTCGGCGTTGTCTGCGTTATCCTGACATTCGCCGCAATCATCAAAAAGTATGAAGCGAGAACAGTACTTCTTGCTTCCGGTATTATCATGTGTATTGCGGGCGGTACGGCTTCGTCGGCAATCACGACGTTTGCGAAAACGATGGTTCACGGTACACTCGTCCCGACGATTTGTACGGTTATGGGCTTCTCGTTTGTCATTCGCTTTACTGGGTGCGATAAACATCTCGTTCGCTCGATGGCTGCGGTTCTTAACAAGAGCCATGCTATCCTCATTCCTCTTGCGATGCTTCTGACCTGGTGGATTAACATCGCAATTCCGAGTGCCGCAGGCTGCGCCGCTGCCGTCGGTACAATTTTGATCCCGACGCTTATCGCCGCCGGCGTTCATCCGGCAATGGCCGGTGCAACGGTTCTTGCCGGCACATGGGGCAGTGCGATCAGCCCGGGTACTTCGCATAACCCGTTCGTTGCAAAACTCGCAGGCACTGACGTCATGACCGTCATTCTGAATGAAGCTCCGGCAGCGATCATCACGTCAATTATTGTCGTCGTTGCATTGACGGCAGTCGCCATCATCCGCAAAGAAGGCCCGTCCGCGGAACGCCGTGCTGCTGTAGCTGCTGCACGTGAGCAGGAAGAAGGCAAGGACGATAACTTCAAGATCAATCCGATCCGTGCCTTTGTTCCGCTCGTTCCGCTGATCATGCTGGTTCTCGGTAGTAAACAGATCGCCGTTTTGCCGCTCGTTTCCGTTCCGATGGCCATGATCACCGGTACGATTCTTGCCCTCGTTGTTACGTGGGCCAATGCCGAACAGGTCTGCAAGAAGTTCTTCGAAGGTATGGGTCACGGCTATGCGAACGTCATGGGCCTCATCGTTGCAGCTGCTGTATTTACAACCGGTATGGCTGCCTGCGGTCTCACGGGTTCTCTCATTGACCTCATGAAAGGTTCCGAGTCCATCGCCCGCATCGCCGGTGCAATCGGACCGTTCCTCATCGCAATTTTGAGCGGATCCGGCGACGCCGCCGCTCTTGCGTTTAACGGTGCGATCACCCCGTTTGCCGAACAGTTCGGTATGACGATCATGGACCTCGGTTCCCTCGCCCAGATGTGCGGTGCAATCGGCCGCTCGATGTCCCCGGTTGCCGGTGCTGCCATTATCTGCGCCGAAATCGCTCACGTCACCCCGATGGATCTGACGAAACGCAATGCCATCCCGATGATTATCGGCTGCATTGCCTTCATGATCCTCTTCTGATTTTCCTATAACGAAAACGTTAAAAAGCATGTCCAAACGTCTGTTACGGGCGCAGGACATGCTTTTTTTCGTGCGAATATTTGCGGTGAAACAGACGGGGCAGAGGGCACCGCTCCTGCCTAAAAAGCTGCGGCTACAAAACGGCAGGATCGAAGCTCTCTGTCCCTTACGTTCGGTTAATATGAAAAGGAAGACCGGTATCCGCGCTGCCGCCTCGCTATGGAACCGTCATTTAAAGAACACCGACTTCCCGATAAACTCCCGCAGCAGCGAATTATTCGGAATCTCATCCTCCACCGTAATCGGATCCACATACTCACAGAGCTGCAAAAGGCGTTGCGCCTCAACGTGCTCGGGCACATCCGGCGAAATCTGTTCGAGGAGCGGCACGGCATATTTGCGGAGCACGCCGATCTCGTAAATCATTGACGAATTGAACATATAATCCGCTTCCTCCTGGAACGGGAAAATATTCTTCTCCTCCCCTGCCCTTACATCCGGCCATTGACGCAGCGTTTTGAGCGCACGGGAACCGCGGAACTGGAAATCGCGGACAAGACGCCGGAGGAGTCGTGCATCCGTTGTCGGAATGCGGTTATGTGCGTCAATATTGAGCGGTGTCAGCGCACTGACATAAATCTTATACTTATTTTCGCGCGGAATTTTTGACGTCAAAGCTTCGTTAAGTCCGTGGATCCCCTCGACGATAATCGGCTGATCCTCCGTAATCATCAACTTTTCGCCGGACCATTCGCGTTCACCCGTCAGAAAATTGTAAACCGGCATTTGTGCCTCACGCCCGGAAAGCAACGCCTGCATATCCTCGTTAAAAAGATCCGTATCCAGTGCGCCGAGATTTTCGTAATCGTATTCACCTTTTTCGTTGTGCGGCGTATCCTTACGGTTTTTGAAATAATTGTCAAGGGAAATCGAAACCGGCCGCAAACCCATAACCATCATCTGAACACGCAGGCGCTGGGCAAAAGATGTTTTGCCGGAGGATGACGGTCCTGCGATCAGGATCAGGCGTAATTTGCGGCGATTGCGGAAAATATGATCCGCAATGCGTGCGATGAGTTTTTCCTGCAGCGCTTCCGACACGCGGATAATGTCATCAATACGACCGTCACGGCTTGCGCGGTTGAGATCCGGAATATAACTGCAGTCAAGGATCTTCGCCCATTCTTCCGAAAGTGCGAGAATGCGGCTGAATTTCGGCTGCGGCAACAGTTCGCGGACGTTTCCGTTTGTCGTTACATCCGGCGTCCGAAGCAAAATGCCCGGTTCAAAAAAATCGAGCGCAAAACGCCCGAGACTGCCCGTTGACCCGAGCATCGCGCCGTAGAGATAATCATAATAACTGCCGCAACGGTAAACACTGACCATCGGACGGCGCAGACCCGCGATGAGATTCGCCTTTTCGATCTGCTGTGTGCGTTTAAAGAGTTGTACTGCTTCTTCCCGCGTCATCCGGATCTTTTCAATCGGTCGGTTTTCCTGCACAATTTCCCGCATCCGCGCGGCGATCCGCTCCGTCATCAACGCGTCAAGTTTCAGTCCCGGTTTTTCCACCGTGCAGAACAGTCCCTTATTTGCCGTAAACTGCGAAATGACCTCTGCTTCCGGATCGAGGTCATGCACCGCATTAATGAGCAGAAAAATCACCGACCGCCGATAAATCTCCCAGCCGTACTTGGAATCAAGTGTCACAAACTCCAAATGCTTTCCTGACGGCACCGGATCCTGCAAATCGTGAATCGTATGGTTTACCTCCGCTGCCACAATTTGACTGTCATACCTCTCCTGCGCCGCCTTCGCCTGCTCACGAAGTGACTCGCCGCTGTTTAACATAATTCCTCACTCCCTTACCTGCATTGTTGACCGTATCTACTATCTTACTGTACTAATACGCCGAAAAAAAGAAAAACCCTGCCGAGTAGCAGAGTTTTTATCATATATCCATAGTATCATGGGAACAAATACATCACGATCTGATAAGCTCCCGCCCCCATCAGAGCCGTACACGGAATCGTCAAAACCCATGCGACAACCATCTGCTGTGCCACGCCCCAATGGACGGCGCGCAAACGCTTTGCCGTACCGACACCCATAATCGAGCCGGAAACGACATGTGTCGTACTGACCGGCAGATGAAGCAGTGTCGCCATAAAAATGACCGTCGATGAATTCAGGTCAGCCGCAAAGCCCGAAATCGGCTCGAGCTTGAAAATCTTACTGCCGATCGTACGGATGATGCGCCAGCCGCCGACCGCAGTACCGCAGGCCATTGCCGTCGCACAGAGAACCTTGACATACGTAGGTACGTCAAACTCCGTCAAATAACCGCCGGAAAGCAGTGCGAGAGTAATAATACCCATGGACTTCTGTGCGTCATTCGAACCGTGCGAAAACGCCATCATCGCCGCCGACAGAATCTGCATCTTCTTAAACTTGCCGTTGACGACATTCGGGCGGAAGCGGCCGAAAATCAGAAACAGCAGACTCATAATAATAAAACCGGTCACAATAGCAAGGATCGGCGACGCAATCAGCGAGAGCACGATCTTGCCGATACCGTAGAAATTAAGTCCCTGCGAACCGACTGACACGAGCACGGCACCGATAATACCGCCGACAAGTGCATGGGACGAACTGGACGGCATCGAAAACCACCAGGTCAAAAGATTCCAGACGACAGAGCCCGCCAATGCCGCGATAATGACCTGTTCGTTGACGAGATGCGCCGAACTGACGATATCACCGCCGATCGTTTTGGCGACGCCCGTACTGTACATGGCGCCGATGAAGTTCAAAACAGCGGCCATCATAATCGCATGACTCGGCTTCAGTGCACGCGTTGACACTGACGTGGCAATTGCGTTGGCCGTATCGTGGAAGCCGTTGATAAAGTCGAATAACAGCGCGAGGGCGATGACCGTAAAGATCATAAACTGTAACTCAGGCATACTTCATTACCACTCCCCGCAGCATATCGGCAATCTTTTCACAGTGATCGAGCGTATCTTCAAGGTTTTCCAGAATATCCTTCCATTTGATCAGTTCGATCGGATCTTTCTCTTTTTCGAACAGATACGCAATCTCGTGGCGGTAAACGCGGTCGCCTTCGCTCTCCAGGTCGCAGATCTTATGCGTTGCATCGAGGATCTGCGTCTGATTCTTGCGGATGTTGTCGAGCAGTGAGAACGCGCGGATGATCTCTTCCGTAGCTTCAATGAGCAATTTCGTCAGGGAAACCGCCCCGCGCATCGCCGTTCCCGTGCGATACATAACCATGCGCTGCAGGGTCCCCTGCAGGAAATCCACGCCGTCATCGAGCGTATTGGCAAGCGCATAAATGTCCTCACGGTCAATCGGTGTGATGAAGGTTGTGTTCAGCTTGTCGACGATCTTATCGTTGATCGCATCAGCCTGATGCTCAAGCTTAACGATTTCTTCGATCTTATCTGTCGCGCGGCTGTAGTCCATCATGACCTCATCCATCATCAGTGCACCTTTGTAAAAGTATTTCGCGCTGGCAACAAATAAGTCGAAGAATTCTTCGTTCTGTTTCTTGTTGAAGTTAAACATGCAAACCTGTAACCTCCCCGAATTCCGAATCATTTTTTCTATACAAATTAACTATACCATCATTTACCAAAGACATCAACCTAAACTTTACAAATCCTTTACAAAACCTTTACAAACTATTTGCACAAAGACATGTTTCTTGATCTGAAGTTAACATCGGGTAAGGCATAAAAATAGGGCTCCGCAACGGTTGTGGAGTCCTATTCGGATATTCAAAAACAGATTTGACGATCAGTCGTTGAAGAATTCGTCATGAATTGCATTGACAGCTTTTTCGAGTTCAGCACCTTTAATCAGGCAGGAAATGCTGATTTCCGATGTGCTGATGATGTCAATGTTGATGCCGGCTTTGCAGAGAGCGCCGAACATACGTGCAGCAGTCCCCGGATTGCCGAGCATACCGGCGCCGACGATCGAAACTTTGGCAACATCTTCTTCGACGAGAACGGCAACCGCGCCGAGTTTATCGGCAACTTTGTCGACAACGCGTTTTGCTTCGGAGAGATCGCCCGTCGAAACCGTGAAGACCATATCCGTGACATTCTTTTCAATGTTGCGTATGCTCTGTACGATCATGTCAACGTCAATCTTTGCAGCAGCCAGGGCGGAGAAGATCTCATGCGCAATACCCGGCGTATTCGGAATGCCCAGAACGGCAATTTTTGCTACCTTGTCATCATGTGCAACGCCGCGAATAACGTAATCTTTCTCTTCTTTCATCGTATAATCCTCCCTAATGACCGTACCGGTATGCGTAGTAAACGTCGAACGAACGTGAATCGGAATATTGAGGAGCTGGCCCATTTCAACGGAACGCGGCTGCATAACACCGGCGCCGAGACGAGCCATCTCGAGCATCTCGGAATACGTGATTTCCTTCATTTTGCGTGCATTTTTGGCAATGCGCGGATCTGCCGTGTAGACGCCGTCAACGTCCGTGTAAATCTCACAGCTGTCTGCATGGAGTGCACCGGCAAGAGCGACTGCGGACGTATCCGAACCGCCGCGGCCGAGTGTAACATAATCACCGGCGTCATCTTTGCCCTGGAAACCGGCAACGACGACAATCTTGCCTGCGTCAAGTTCTTTATGGACGCGTTCCGGCGTAATGTCAAGGATACGTCCTTTCGTATGTGCACTGTCCGTTTTCATACCTGCCATCGGGCCCGTCATCGAAACAGCCGGATGACCGAGAGTCATAAATGCCATAGCGAGCAGGGAAATCGAGACCTGTTCACCCGTCGTTAACAGCATATCCATCTCACGCGTGAACTGATACGGTTCCTTATTGATCCCCTGAGCCAGCTTAATCAGATTATCCGTCGTTTTACCCATAGCCGATACAACAACGACGACCTGATCGTCGGGTTTCTTTTCATTCAGAATTCTCTTGGCTACATTCATGATCTTTTCGGTTGTAGCTACGGAACTGCCGCCGAATTTTTTTACAACAAGCGCCATAAATTCTCCCCCTAAACAAACATGGATTTTCCTATTGTATGCACACGACACACAAATCCGGAATTTGGTTTGTTAATTTGTTCAACGAATCCATTATACAAAACTTTTTCGTCCGTGTCTAGCAGAAACGGAAAAAAGCCTTTACGGAAAAGAAAATACGGTCATATTTTCTCCGAAAAGGCCTTGTTTCCCATGTAAAGAGTAAGTAAATACGTTACTCTGCGTGATATGCGATTTGATTTTCCTCGCACCAGTCACGGGCAATTTCCCGATACGCTGTATGTTTGAACCGGTCCCAAGCCGGTTGGAGCAGTAAACGACGAACCTGATAGCGGAAGCGGCGGATGCCGCCGTCACCGTTCAGGGATTCCTCCAGACGTTTTTTGACATCATCGCGTTGACGGCCCGCGAATGCCTCCATGATGCCGCGCTCCTCCATGTCAACGGCGTTCGGGATCGGCAG
Organism: uncultured Veillonellaceae bacterium; assembly: GCA_902766015.1. Classification (GTDB taxonomy): domain Bacteria; phylum Bacillota; class Negativicutes; order Selenomonadales; family Selenomonadaceae; genus RUG11126. The sequence goes on along the minus strand of CACXCC010000113.1, from coordinate 1,819 downwards.
ATAATGATCCCACTCTTCTTCCATTTTCATGGCGTGTTCAAAGGCATCTTCGTCTGCTATATTCTCATCCAGCAGGCAAACTTTGCCGGTTTTCATGTCAACGAATCCCTGCTGCACATCCGAGTGCTCGAGCGCCTGAGCCAGTTCTTCCAAACTGATTTCCATAGTTTCACCTCCGCGTCAATTCTGTTCCCTTTCATGGTAACTGTTTTGACGCCGAAAAGCAACCGGAACAAGGATCAGTTCGGGTCAAACTTCTTCGTCGCATCTTCGAGGATGCTGTCACGCAGTGCCTTTGAAGCCGTGAAATAATCGTAAATCGCCTGACGGTCATGATTTTCGATTGCCGTGATGACTTCGCCGACGATATCCTGCAGTTCCTTCAGGTTGTTTGTGATCGCGGGACCGTTTGTCATACAGATATCGGCCCACATGTCGGCATTTGACGATGCAATACGCGTCGTATCTTTAAATCCGCCGCCGATCAGTTTGATGCAGGATTCCCGGTCATCGCCGCTGCGTTTGAGTAGCGTGACGAGCGCCGCTGCTGTCAAATGCGGCACATGGCTGATGACCGATGCGCAGCGGTCGTGTTTCGCGATGTCGAGTGTCGTGAAGTTTGCTCCCGTCAGACGCAGGACGCTCATGAGTTTGTCCATGGCTTCTTTCGGTGCGCCCGTGTCTTCGACGATGACATATGCTTTATTGACAAAGAGGTCTTTTTTCGCGGCTTGAACACCGCTTTTTTCGCGTCCCGTCATCGGATGACCCGCGATGTAGTAAATGTCAGGCGGCAGGATTGTCTTTAAATGATCCCAGATATATTGTTTCGTACTGCCTGCGTCCGTAAGGATCGCGCCTTTTTTGAGGTACGGCAGTATTGTTTCGACCATCGGCACGATCTGCAAAACCGGCGGGCTCAGAAAGATAATGTCCGCGTTGCCGACGACTTTTTCGAGATCACGCCCGGCGTAATCGACGGCGCCGAGTTCCATAGCGCGCTGCATAGATCGATCCGAGCGGCAAAGACCCGTAATGTAAATGTCATCGCCGAGTTTATCTTTGAGGCAAAGACCGAGCGAACCGCCGATGAGTCCGACGCCGATAATCGCGAGATTCAGTTTCGCTTTGCTCATAATTCACGCCCCATAACCGCGGCGACTTTGCCGACTTCGCCCATGAGATGACGGAAATCGTTCGGACGAAGACTCTGTTTGCCGTCCGAAAGTGCAACTTCCGGATGCGGATGAACTTCGATGATGAGTCCGTCGCAGCCGGCAGCGACAGCGGCGCGGGACATCGGCTCGACGAGTTCGCGGCGGCCCGTCCCGTGGCTCGGGTCAACGATAATCGGGAGATGGGAGAGTTCTTTGATCGCCGCAACGGCGCTGAGATCGAGCGTATTACGCGTAAATGTTTCGTAAGTACGGATACCGCGCTCGCAGAAAATAATGTTCATATTGCCGCCGGAAGCGATGTATTCGGCCGCATTCAGCCATTCGTTGATCGTTGCCGCAAGACCGCGTTTCAGCATAACCGGTTTTTTTGCTTTGCCGAGTGCTTTTAAAAGCTGGAAGTTCTGCATGTTGCGTGCGCCGACCTGGTATACGTCCGTGTATTCGCCGATGAGGTCAATGTCATCTTTGTCAACGATTTCGGTGATGACTTTGAGGCCGAATTCGTCAGCTGCCTTACGGAGCATCTTGAGGCCTTCTTCGGCAAGTCCCTGAAAATCGTACGGGCTTGTACGCGGTTTGAACGCACCGCCGCGGAGGAACTGAGCGCCGGCTTCTTTGACGGCACGGGCGGATTCGCGAAG
>CACXCC010000112.1 GCA_902766015.1 uncultured Veillonellaceae bacterium | reverse complement strand
ATGCTCGAGTGACGTTGTCGCCGGCAGCACGATATCCGCGTACTTTGCCGTGTCCGTCATAAAGCGTTCGTGAACGACCGTAAAGAGATCCCCGCGACGCAGTCCCGCCGTTACCGCGTTCTGATCCGGTGCGGTGCACGCGGGATTTGAGCAATAGACGAAAAGTGACATGATCGGGGGATTTTTGCGCTGCAGCAGTTCCTTCCCGATCTCGCACATATTGATCGTGCGTACCGGATATTTCTGCAGGTCAGGACGCAGGACGAGTTTTTTGTCAAATGCGCCGCTCCCGGACGTACTGCCGAGAACGCCGCCTCCCGATTTGGCAAACGCACCGACAAGCGCGGGAAGCGTAAAGACCAGCCGGCAGTTCATCGCACCGTTTTCCCGCCGCGAAAGTCCCGAGCCGACGCGTAGGAACGGCGCTCTCGCCTTGCCGTAAGCGTGCGCAAAGGACTCGATGACGTCAGCCGGCACGTCCGTAATCTCAGCCGTCCGTTCCGGCGTATATTTCGGCAAGATTTTGTCGCGCAGATGCTCCCATCCCTGTACGTGTTCATGCAGGAACGGTTCATCCGTCAATCCGTCGCGGTTTAATACGTGCATAATGCCGAGCGCGAACGCCCCGTCCGTACCCGGCTTGACGCGGATAAACGTATCGGCGACGCGTTTTGCCGCAGCATGACGGTAAATGTCAACCGCAATGACACGGGCGCCCCGTGCTTTGGCGGCATTGACATCATGGAGGAAATGAATGTCCGTTGACAGCATGTCAAGGCTCCAAAGCACGATAAAGTCACTCTTCTGCGCTTCCTGCGGCGCAGTCGCGCGCGTCGACCCGTAAACGGCAGACCAGCCTTCTTTTTTCGCCGGCGCGCAGATCGTGCGCGCGAGATTCGCGGCACCGAGGGCGTGAAACAGCGGATGATACGCGTTGTGCTGGATGAGTCCCATCGTCCCCGCGTACGAATACGGCTGGATCGCCTCCGCGCCGTAATCCGCGATGATCGCTTTCCACCTTGACGCGATCGTTTCAATCGCCTCGTCCCACGAAATCGGCGTAAACTCGCCGCTCCCCTTGGCTCCCGTGCGCTTCAGCGGCGTCAAAATCCGGCGCGGCGAATACACGGTTTTCTCGTAATGCGCCATCTTCGGGCAAAGCGTCCCGCGCGTAAACGCATGCGCGGGATTCCCTTTCACGCGCACGACTTTCTCACCCTCAACGTCAACGAGCAGCCCGCACGCGTCGGGGCAGTCATAAGGACAGACCGAACAATACTGTTTCACGTGGATCCCCCCAATATTCAATCAAGAATCGACTCCGTCTGATCGCTCATCGCGATCGTTGATGTCATTGCCGGATAAATCGTCCCGTCAACCGCCGTGATCGGACGAATCTGCTGTACGTCGGCAGAACGCACCGGTTTTTGACGTCCGGCATGCATCGGAGCATCACCGCCCGCAAGGGCTCCTTTATCCTTTTCTTTGTCACCGTCCGGTTTCCCCCCATCCGGTTTCGGGCCTCTCATCTGCCGGTCAAATGCTACGCTGTTCGTATGCGTCAGCGACAAAATGACATATTCACCCGGCCAGCTGACATCTGCCTTCGGCTCCGTATCCGTCGTCACAGCGAAATATGCCTGTACCTACTTGTAGGATCTAAGATTTGTTTCTATCATCCTCTGATTTTGACGTTTCCGCAAGCGCATTTCCTGTTTTTTCATCGAAATTTAACGAAGCGAAGCCGCTATGATGCTCATCCTCTCCCCGTGAGATCCCGGATTTTCCGGCTTAAAGCCTCCGGTACGGATCGCTCGCTGCGAACGGAGCCCGAGCCGCATTCCCGCATGAGATCGACGGTCAAGAGCGTTTTGTCATATTGATCGAGTTTTTTCATGCGGAAGCGTTTGCGTCCCTTTTTGTCATGCGGCAGGCCGATTTCCGTGACTTCACAGCGGTAAAGAATCGCCGACGTCGGCGCCGTGACATACATATAAATAATGTCTCCCGGACGCAGATCGACGCGGTGATGCCACGTGATCGAATCCGTCATGCGAAACGCACGGTTGAGATCGTAATATTTTAGATTCGACGGAAACAGCCACTCGCGCACGCTGCGCTCCGCCATTTCGCCTTTGACGCAAGACGCACCGCGTTTCCCCTGCGTCAGCGCGTAGCTTTCGTCAACGAGCGTTTTGACGTCAAGCCAGTCCGCACCGCCCTCAAGCAGCACCGTCAGCCAATATTTTTTATTCATATGATATGCCGGGAAATACCGCTTCCCGTCCGTGATCGCGGCGATCTTCTCCGGCGGCAGCTTGATATTGATGACGTCAACGTCGCCCTTCTGCGTCAGGCCGAGCTTTTCATACGGGATCCGCATGATGAGGCCGTACCACTTCCCGCCCGGATGCATCAACGTCAAAAACGTCGGATACTTCTCCCACGGCGCCGCCGGTTCCGTCCCGTACGCATCCCTGACGTACGCGAGCAATTGCTCCTTAAGGTCAAGGCTCTCCGAGCACGCCGCCTCGATGCGGCCGATCTCATCCTCTGCGGCCGCGCGCACGGATGACACGAACGCGCCCGTATACGCCGGCGACTCGAACGGCTCATACCGTTCGCCCAAATCCGGGTCAAACACTTCCGCCGTAAACCGCTCTGACGTCAATTCGAGGCGAAGTTCAAGCGGTGTATCGGGGATCTGACACCGATACCGGTACACATCGCCGTCTTTACGAAAACCATATTGTTCCAGCGCTTCGCCGTGCCAGCGCCGCTTTTTTAGCAAATAACTGTAATCCATCGCTTACTCCGTCACAACCGTCAATTTGACGCGCGCCGCAAGCTGACGCGGCGTCTCGAGATCGTCAAACTGAATCGTATACCGTCCGTTTTCCGCATCCGTCTCAAGGATCGTCCCCGCGCCCAAAAACGCATGCGTGACGCGCGTTCCCGGCGCCAAAAGCTCTGTCTGCCAACATTCCGGCAGACGCGCTTCCTGATCGCGGATATAATCCCGCGCTGCCCGGATCAGCCCCTCGGACGGCTTTTTGACATACTGCAAAAGTTCCGCGTCAATGTCAAGCACGAACCGGGACGGATACCGCGGCGAACCGTCAAACGTCCTTCCGTCAGCGCCCGAAAGGTACAACCGTTTTTCCGCACGCGTCATCGCAACAAACACGAGCCGCCGCTCCTCCTCCATACCGTACAAATCCTTCGTCTTACGCGACGGAAAAATCCCTTCGTTCATGCCGCAGAGAAACACATACGGGAACTCAAGACCTTTCGCCGCATGGACCGTCATGAGCTTGACTTTGTCCGCCCCGCCCGCTTCATCACTGTTCGAAAACAGCGCGACATGCGCGAGATAATGCTGCGGCGTCGCCTCCTCCCCGCAGCTCAGTTCATAATCCTGCACGGACTGCTTGAGCTCCGCAAGATTGTCAAGCCGTGCCTGACTCCCCTCCGTGCGAAGCATCGTCTCGTAACCGCTCGCCTGAAGAAGTTCGGCCAAAAGATCCGACGTCGACTGATCCTCCGCCTGCTGCCCGAAACGCTCGACGAGCTTTACAAACGCCGCCGCCCTCGTTCCCTTAAAAATCTCCGCGTCAAGCGTCTGTTTCATCGCCGCGTAAAGCGTACATTGATGCTCCGCCGCAAACTGCTCGAGAAACGCCATGCGCCGCTGCCCGATATTGCGTTTCGGGACATTGACAATCCGCCGAAACGACAAATCGTCCTGCAATACGACCATACGCAGATAACTCAGTGCATCCTTGATCTCCGCGCGCCCGAAAAACGGCACGCCGCTGTAAATATGGTAGGGAAGTTTCTCCTTTAAAAACACTTCCTCGACCGACCGCGTCACAAAATGTGCACGGTAAAGTACGGCAACATCGCGGTACGCTACCCCCGTCTCATGCAGACGTTCGATTTCATCCGCGATCCACTTTGCCTCCGCCTGTGGATTTGACGCAGGACAAACCGTCACCTTTTCTCCGTGCGGCAGCGTCGGCACAAGTTCCTTTTTGATGCGGAGACCGTTTTTATCAATAAGCGAGTTGACCGCCGCGAGGATCTCCGGCGTCGAACGGTAATTTTTCATCATCTGAATCGTGCGGCACGGCGCGAAATGCAGGTCAAAATCAACAAGATACTTGACATTCGCCCCGCGCCACGTATAAATCGTCTGGTCCGGATCGCCGACGATAAACAGATTCTTATGATACCCGCAAAGCACCGACATGAGTTCATACTGCAGACTGTCAATATCCTGGAACTCATCGATCATAATATATTCGAGCCGCTTCTGCCATTTCAGCCGGATCGCCTCATTTTCATGGAAAATGTACAGCGTAAATTTAATGAGGTCATTATAATCGAGCGCGAACATCTTCTTTTCCTGATAGAGATACCCGTAGAAAATAATGTCATCGACATTCGTCGCCCCGTCGTACTTCTTGCGCAAATCCTCGAGCGAAAACCCGATCATATCGAGATAATAGAGCGGCTTTTTATACAGCTTCTGCATCTCGATCATATCCCGCGCATCACCGTACGTCTTATCCCGCAGCGTCAGCCCGCGTTCCTCGTAAATAATCCCGAGCAGCGCGTCAATGTCACTGTTATCGAGCACCAGAAACGACTTCGGATACTGAACGGCATGACTGTCCTCCTGCAAAACCGACACACAAAACCCGTGAAACGTATTGATATACCCCGTATCCTGATCGCCGATGAGATTATGAATCCGCTGCCGCATCTCATTCGCCGCCTTATTCGTAAATGTCACACAGAGAATATGCTCCGGCAAAATCCCGAGCTCATTCACGAGAAACGCAAACCGCTCCGTCAGCGCCTTCGTCTTCCCCGACCCGGCTCCCGCAATCACGCGCACGAACCCCTCCGTCGCCGTCACCGCCTCCCGCTGCTCCGCATTGAGATTTGCCATCCGATCACCCGCTTCCGTCCATACATTCGAACATATATACTATTTCCATATTCTCCCTCCATCACGTCAAATCCTGCCGACATGTCAAAAACATTTTCGAGAAAGAACAAGGCGGCAGACGCGGGCGAAACGACTGACTTGCCGCATATCGGAAACATGTTAAATAAAGGATAAGGCAGCAGGACGGTTATTCCGACCGACTTTTGCTGCATCAGGGCGTAAAGAAAGGCATTCACTTTCGCATGGAGCCTGCAGTGTTTTAGCGTCAGCGATTTGCTGCAGGCGACTACATTAAGCGAAAACGAAGCCCTTTTAGCCCGCGGTGTCGGAAGGCGTTTCGCCCCCGTCTGCCGCCGGACTTCCTTATAAACTTTTATTCTTTATTGACGCGAACCCGCTCAATCGTCGGATTCCCATCCTTATCCTTCTCAACCACATCAACGCGCGTCAACGGCTGAACCGACTCAACCGCCTCGGGAGCCGCGAGCGCCGCGGGATCAATCCCCGTTGCCTTGAGAAGCGCCTGAATCTGCACCTGCATCATACTGACCTGATTCTTCAGATCCGTATTCTCCTGCTGCAGACTCTTAATCTCCTTTGCCATCGCAACACGCGACGTCGAAACGTGATTCTTCTGACCGCCGCTGCCGATCTTAAAGCTTACGCCGGCATTAATCATATGCTCCTCGCCTCCGACTGTCCCGCCGATACTGAGCATCGTATCCTCATCCGGACGATAGAACGCGCCGATCGCTGCGGCATTTGCACCGCGGTAATTACCGTAACCGGCCGTGAAATCCAACTTATTATCCGGGTCAAAGTCAAGCGGATGAAGTGCGGCGAGCGCGGCAACGCCTGCTCCCGCATGACTGATGCGGTTACTCAAATTCCCGAGACCGCGGCTGACCTGACCGACTGTTGCGGCGTCATCCGCGGCCGTACCTGCCGCGACATGATGAATCTGATTGCCGCCGTTGTCGAGTCCCGCAGGCGTAACCGAAACCGGCTTCGTTACGGCATTTCCTTTCGAATCCGTATACGCCGTGACAACACCGCCGCCGTTGACAACCGTAGTCGTTGTGACTTTGCTACCGTCCGTGAAATGAAGTTTCGTATCCTGCGTATACGTCGTGCTGCCGTTATCAAGCTTGATGTCTTTCGCAAGTTTCACATTCAGTGCACCGTCCTTCGCGACAACACCGATGTTGTTATCCGAAAGCTTCGACGCGTCGGTGATGCCTCCCTTGATGTTGATCGTGTCACCCAGTTTGACATTGACGGCATTGCCGCTGTCGCCGCCGAAATTCGTGCCCTTAGCTACTTCATCGCTGACCTTCTGCAGCTGGTCTTCCGTAGCGGCCTGACCGGAAACGGCTTTCGTTTCGCCGACCTTCCAATCCTTGTTCGTCAGGCCCTTGACGGTACCATTCAATTCGATGGAATCGTTCAGGTTGACCTTATTGTCGGCATCGACATTGATGTTCTTACCGGATTTTGCCCGGACAGCTTCGCTGGCCTTGTTGGCTTCACTCTGGGCGATGTTCTTCACGTCGCCGATGTTGGCACCATTGCTGTTAGTGTCATCACCATAGGTGATTTTGCCATCAGTTCCCTTCGTGCCGCCACTAGCCACGTTGGTAATCTGCTTGCTACCGGCGTCGACGCCGTTCTTTGTGACGGACGGGCCGTCTTTAATCTTCAGGCCATCTTTCGTGACGGTGACATCGCCGTTATTGATGGAAACGCCAGTGGTGTCGACCTTCGTGTCACCCGTCGTGATGGAATTAACGTTGACATCCTGATTCAGGGTAACCTTCATTTCGTTGTTTTCGACCTTCGTCGTGATGTTGTCGTCACCTGTAACCTTGACGGTACCATTCAGGCTAGAAGTAGCTTTGTTACCATCTTTATCGCTGAGGCCGAAGGTTGCGCTATTCAGGTTATCCTCCTGGGTCTTCACGGCATCGGATACAGCTTTCAACTGATCTTCCGTAGCAGCCCTGCCGGATACAGCTTCCGTCGTACCGACAACCCATGTCCTGTTCGTCAGGCCCGTAACGGTGCCTTCCGTACCATTGATAGAAACCTTATTAGCGCCAGAGCCGATATTCAGGACATCGGCGAGTTTCACAGTGTATTTGTCTTTGTCGCCTTCAGTCGTCTTTGTGACTGTCACGTTGTCATCGCCTTCAACAGTGATGGCTTCCTTGGCCAAATTCTTGACGACGGTCTTGCCTGCGTCTGTAATGTTGCTCAGGTTCTTCAGGTTCGTAATGTCCGTCGTATGGCCATCGACGACAGCCTTGCTGGCAACGTCTGTGATGGTGACATGTTTAACTTCAGCATTTGCGTGCTTGCTGTCCTTGACGTCCAGCGTAACAGTACCGTCGGCAGCGGCTTTATAGCCGCCATTCTTGGCAACGAGCTGGTAGTCTGTCGCTGCTTCAGCCTTGGTCTTAACCAGATCATTAACCTTCTTCAACTGAGCCACGTTGACGGCATCCGTATCGGCAGAGCCGGCTGCGACGCCCGTAATCTGGCGGGAAACGTTGTCGCTGCCGATAGCAAGAGCTGCAGCCGTAGACGTCCAGGCCACGCCCGTATCCGTCGAAGCAGCATCCTTAGAGATATCATAACCCGCTACGTTGCCGGAATTCGTCGTCACGGCACCATTGCCGAGAGCGATGCCGTTTTCAATCGTAGCCTGTGCATCCTTGCCAAAGGCCATGGCGTTGTCTTTTGTTGCCACAGCGCCACTGCCGATGGCTACCGTATTTTGACCGGTATATGTCGTTGTTCCTCTGCTGGAATCATACGTCGTAGCACCGGTCGTGCCACCGAGCGCAGCTAACGAGTTGGGACCATAGGCCGTAGATCTCACGCCAAAGGCTGTAGAAGCTTCAGCGTTAGCCTTCGAGAGTTCGCCCCAAGCCGTGGCGCTCTGGCCATTGGCTTCGTTCTGCGCACCCCAGACAGTGGAATTCGTGCCTGTAGCTTTATTCTTATAGCCAAAAGCCGTAGCCCATCTACCATCGTATTCGTGTCTTCTGGAGAACGTACCCGTTACGTTTTCCTGGCCGAAGACGGTGGAATAATCACCATTGGCTTTATTGGCAATGCCGAAAGCTGTACTGAATGTACCGTTGGCCTCGTTGCCGACACCGAAAGCTGTAGAAACATCGCCGGCAGCCACGTTGCGGCCGCTTTGTTCACCCGTCGTCCCTACCAAGCGGATCTTATCGGAGCCGCCTAAGGCAACAGAATTACCCCCCTTAGCATCAGCATATCTGCCCAAAGCAACAGCCCCATCGCCTTGCGCCGTAGCGCCGCTGCCGATGACGATAGCATAGTTATTCTGCGTCGTAGCACCATTGCCGATGGCAATGGAACCTGTGCCAGTCGGCTCAGTGAGCCACTTGTTCGACGTAACGGCTGCACCATTACCGATAGCGATGCTATTATCCGCAACCGCGCTGGCATTGACGCCGATGGCTACAGCATGGCTGCCTGTAGCGCCGCCGTTTTCGTAGTTCACATCATCATCTTCACTTGTCAGATCCGTGTTGTTGATGCTGACATCCCGGAGGGCATTGTTCTTGAAGTAGTTGTAAACCGTGTCGCCAGTAACAATCTTGTTGTCGCCACTAGCTACGGTACCATCCGTCTTGACGCCCAGGGCATAGACATGATTGCCATTGGCTCCCGTATCCTTCAATGTCATGTTGCTATCAACGCTTACCGTTGTCGTCGTATCGATGGCAGCCTTGATGTCTGCCGTATTCACAGACAGGCCGTTTTCGTCAATCGTGATGCCGCCGTTTTCTTTAGCCTTGACAGCTACGCCGTTTGCATCCAGTTTCAAGCCGCTCGTGTTACCGGTCTTGATACCGATGCCTTCAGTCGTGACTTCGATGCCGCTGTTATCTTTTGCTTTTGCGGAAACCTGGCGTGTATCGCTGATGCTGATGCCGTTACCTGCGCTGTAGTCGTGGCTTGTTACCAGATTATCGACATACTGTTTGTTCGTAACGTCGTTGTTGTTCGTGACCTTCGTCACGTTCGTGATAGAATCACCGTTAATCGTGACGCCTGTGTTGCCGCCAACCGTAATCTTCGTCGAAGCGTCGACGTTCGTCGCCTTCACATCCGTTGCGTTCACCGTCGTAGAGTTAACAGTCGTCGACTCAATGCTCGTCAAACCGGTCAGGGTCTTAGACAGCTGTACTTGCAAGGCTTCGCCATCCTTAACGACGTTTGTGTTGCCATCACCCTTGATGGTCAACGTTTCACCCAACTTCTTGTTGATCGTGGAGTCATCGGCATCGCCTTTGAAGTTCAGGCCCTGATCAACAGTCGTCTTCAGGTTCGTAATATTAGTCGTATTTGTAGAAATGTCCGTCGTGTTCTTCGTAATCTTGGACGTATTGTCTGCAATATTCTGGGTGTTGGTTGCAATGCTTGTCGTATTCGTAGCAATATTATCGGCGTTCGTACCTACTTGTTTATCCAATGCTGCCAGGTTAGCACCGGCCGTATTGGTTTCGCTGATGTACTTGAACGTCTGGCCTTCTGCTGGTGTAGCATGGACTTCGTTGTACAGCGTACCGCCAGAAACAACACCCGTGTCACCGCTAGCGACTTTACCATTCGTCGTTACGTTGACTGCATACGTCGTAGCCGTTCCTTCTGTACCGGTCGTTACCGTCGTATTCGTGCCATCGACGACCTTCACGGCCTTCTTGGCTTCATCCTGGACATACGTCTGGTTGACCGACAAGCCGTCTGCATCGATTGTGATGCCGCCATCAGCTTTGGCTTTGACTGCTACGCCATCATTGCCAAGCTGCAGGCCGCTGGTATTACCGGTCTTAATGCCGATGCCGTCTGTCGTGACTTCGATGCCGCTGTCAGTTTTTGCCTTTACGGAAATCTTACGATCGTCGCTGATGTCGATGCCGTTGCCGGCAGTATAATCATGAGCCTGTAATGCATTATAAACCGTATCGCCGCTGACAAGTCCTGTATCACCACTCGTGACCGTGCCATTTCCGTTAGCAGACACCGTATAGGTTTTCTTCCCCGTGGTCTGATCTGTCGTAGAATTTACCGTTACATTCGTTCCTTGCTGAACTTCCGTCAAGCTTGTGATAACGTTTTTACCCTCAAACGTAATATTGCTTAGGTTCCTATCGGCCTTTGTGTCAATGGCATCGGCGTTCGTTTTGACCTGACTGTCTAATGCGGAGAGATTTTCTCCCGTGGTATTGGTTGTCTTAATATAATTGCCGTTCGAGCTAGGGCGTACTTCGTTATAGACTGTACTACCGGAAACTGCATTCGAACTATCGGAAGCAATGCTGCCGTTAGCATTAGCTTTCAGCGTATACGTTTTATTGCCATCAGTGCCCGTCGTTTCATTAACGGTAACCGAATTATCCGCCGCCGAAACAGTCGTTACGGTATTCGTGTCAATCGGACTCAGGTCAACGGTAAAATCTTTCGTACTATTCGGATCCTGACTGTCAGCCCGCGTAATCGTAAGTTTCGTACCATCCAATTTCACATTTTGAATCGACTGATCCGAAATACCGGAAATCGTTACGCTGCCGGCATTCGAGCCATCAGTATTTACGATATTCATCGAAACTTTTCCGCCGCTGACTGTATACGTGCCGCTTGCGATCGACGCACCTTTATCGCCCGTATCGCCTTTATCGCCTTTATCACCTTTATCGCCCTTAGATACGGTAGCTGTAGTTCCGTCGCTGAAGGAAATCACGGTATCACCGTCATCATTGGTAGTTGTTTCCGTTATCGTGACGGACGAGCCGGCTTCGCCTTTATCGCCCTTGTCGCCTTTATCTCCCTTCAGGCCTTGAGCTCCGTTCAGTTCGCCATTGTTTGCAATCTCCGTGATTGCACCGACCAGAAATTTATACGTATCTTCAGTCGCCGTACAAGTCTTACCGGATACACTGACTTGCCCTAAATTATCACCTACAAGTTTGTGATCCGCCGCCGCCTCAACGCTCGGCGCTCCCGGAAATGCCAACAGGCTTCCGGCCAAAAGAAGCGCCGCCCCTACACGTAAAACGGCAGACTTTTCCTTGCGATTTCCCCCGCTGCTCTTCGTATGTCCCTTCGCCAATTCTGACGCAACAACATAGCATTTTTTGACGTCGCTCCAAACGACCTTATAGATCTTATTCATGATTGCCTCACTTTTTCATATCCCCAAATTGACACTACTAATCGATAATAATACTCAATATCTTTCGGTTCTGCATTATAATGATATTAACTCTCATTGTCAAGTGCCAAAAAGAAAATTTCTGAGAATCTACAATTTTTAATGTTATTTTTACTGTCAAGCATAGATGTATAAGAATTGTGAGAAAAGTCAAATCGATGAGCAAGGCAAATGAACATTTCCGGCGTGTCCGCGTAGATTATGTCAAACATATCGGTTAGTTATTATATATTGATAACCATTTTCATTAACTGCCATCGAATGTGAAAAATTTTTTTGATTCTATTGACATTATTTTTGTTTCTCTTTACACTCAATAGTATACGGCTGTATACTGTGTTATTCGGCCGGACCCCGCTTTTCCCCGCCCGATCCGGTCGACGCTGACGTGTACGATTAACGGAAAACAGCCGATCGTTACGTGTATCGGGGAAGAAAGAAGGATTTTTATGTCAAAGAAAACTGTCGGAGTTATCGGTCTCGGACACGTCGGTGCCCATGTTGCATTTACGCTCGGTATGCTCGGTATTGCCGATCACGTTCGCCTCTGCGATAAAAATGAGCAGAAAGCAGTCAGTGAGTGCCAGGACCTCATGGATGCCGTTATGTTCATGCCGCATCGCGTCATTTACACGGTATCAAGCTACGAAGAGCTCTCTGACTGCGATATCATTGTCAACGCCGTCGGCAAAATCGACCTTCTGAAAACGCTCAACCGCGACAGCGAGCTCGAGTTCACGGTCGCTCAGGTCAATGACATCATCCCGAAAGTCATGGCCGGCGGTTTCCACGGCATCTTCGTCAACATCACGAATCCGTGTGATGTTGTCACGAACCGCATCAGCGAACTCAGCGGTCTGCCGAAAGGCCACGTCCTCGGCACGGGCACGGGACTTGACACGTCGCGTCTCGTCAACGTTCTCTCCCAGCAGACGGATATCGCCCCGGCATCGATTCATGCCTATATGCTCGGCGAACACGGCAATGCCCAGATGACGCCGTGGTCCAACGTTTCCTTCGGCGGCAAAGCCCTCGCGGATTGTCACGAGGAAAAATTCCAGTTTGACCGCGCCGAAATGACGCAGCGCGCGATCCGCGGCGGCTGGGTCACCTACGTCGGCAAAGGATGCACGGAATACGGTATCTGCTCCGCTGCCGCAAGACTCGTCCGTGCGATCTTCCACGATACGAAAGAAATCATCCCGTGCAGCTGCGAACTGAGCGGCGAATACGGCGTCAAAGGCGTATTCACGGGCTGCCCGGCTGTCATCGGCGCAGACGGTGCCGAAAAACCGGTTGAACTTCGCCTGACGGAAGAAGAACTCGACGAATTCCGCCGCTGCTGCGACACGATCAAAGCCAACTACCAGAAAGCGCTGAAGATCTGATCGATTTGACTTTCAGCGTTTCCCGCTGCAGACAGTCGAAACGATCGACATGCAAACGACGGACTGAAAGCGAAACGTCGCGCCCGAATACGGCAAAAAAAAGAGTGTATCCGAGAATTGACTCTCAGGTACACTCTTTTCTTATGCTCTTTTGACGGTTACGCCTGCAGCGCCTGCATGATCTCCGGGTACTGCGTGTCAATCTGCTGCCCGATGATCTGAATCATCGTGTAGACGAGTTCGCTGTCAAGCGTGTCATTCTTTGCGAATACGCAGACGTCAATGATGATATCGCCGAGCGGATCGACATAGTATTTGAGCGGCTTGACTTCCTGCGTAAACCGATTGAGCAGGTCAATGACGGCCGCGCGGTTCGTGTCAACGACGGAACGCGTCGCGACGCGCAGGCGGATCACGGCGAACATGCTCGTGTCAAGGATCACGTAGAGCGGAAAATTGTTGCCGTTGACCGTAAACGTAAACTCGAACGCATTCGTCTGCATCGGATCGTCGCGAAGTTCCTTGATCGTATAGCCGCCGATCTGATGCGCGTCCAGATAAGCCCGGAACTGCTCTGCTTTTTGATTCATCGTATGTTATCATCCCTTCTTTTCGTATTGCAGGCAGGTTTGCCGGTCTCATGGCCGCGGGACCGCTCCTGCCGGAATATCCGTCTGGTGACGGTATTTGTTGCTTACCCTTATTGTAACGGAAAAACGGCGTCCCTGCGGTAAAGAATTCTTTACAAAGGAACGCCGTTATCACGACCGTATTTTGTTTGTCAATGCGTCAGGAGCCAAGCAAAGCCTTTGGCCATACGTTTTTCGCTGTCGACGAAGTGGTTGCCCGGGTTCCAGTCGAGCTGACACGTCACGCCGTCCTGCGTCAATATCTTTTTCTGCTCCTGGATCGCTTCGCCGACCGATGCCAGAAGCGGATTTTTCGCCTGTTCTTCTTTGTCGCCGAGACTCAGATAGACGCGCGGCGTATGAATCTGGTTTTTGCGCGAATAATCCAGCCAGCCGGGGAACCAAACCGACGGCGACGCCGCCGCAATGCCGACAAACTGCCCCGTCTGATATGCCGTCCAAAGCGCGAAGAAACCGGCCAACGAATAACCGCCGAGATAGAACTCGCGCGGACGCCCCGGGTACATTTTGCAGAACGTGTGGATGTACCAGATGATGTCATTGAGCGTCCGATCCGCGTCATGTCCGAACGGTTCATCACCAAAAACCGCCGGTGCTTCCCACGGTGAAAGCTCCTTATTCCAGTCGTGGACTTCCATCGCCACGAGGCACCAGTTCGTTCCGCCCGTGAGTTTCGTCAGTTCCTCGACCTCGCTGTCCATGAGCTTCAGTT
>CACXCC010000111.1 GCA_902766015.1 uncultured Veillonellaceae bacterium | reverse complement strand
GTACGCCTCGAAGTCACCAAAACCCCGAAAGGCAGCCGCGCCGAGTTCGTTCGCGGCAGAGGAGAAGAGTAAATGGTAAAAGAAGTCGAATTTATTCTGGGTCCCGCGGGAACGGGGAAGACGCGGCGGTGTCTCGATGACATTGTCACGCGGATCGAAACGGAACCGCTCGGAAGGCCGCGGATTTTGTTGCTGCCGGAACATATGACGTATCGCTGTGAACGTGAACTTGCGGCGCGTGTGCCGCGGGGACACGGATTCCTGCGTACGTATGTCCTCGGGTTTCGGCGGCTCGCGTATCAGGTTTTGGTGCAGACGGGCGGGGCGAATCTGCCGCGGATCAGCGAAGTCGGAAGACGTCTGCTGTTGCGTCGAATCCTGCTCGAACATCAAAAGTCAAAAGATCTGCGCGTTTTTGCGCGTCAGGCACGCCAGCGCGGCTTTACGGAGGTGCTTTCGGATGCGATCCGCGAGGTGAGAAGTTACCGTTTGACACCGGATCTGCTGCGCGAAACGGCGGATGCGCTGGACGAAAGCAGTTCGCGCCTTGCGGGGAAACTCGCCGAACTCGCGACGCTGACGGAAGAATTTTCGTCTGCCATGGCGGGACGCGCGACGGACGCGGAGGATATGATGGACGAGCTCGCCGTGCGTCTGCCGCAGGCGGAACTCGCGCGCGGTGCCGAGGTCTGGATTGACGGGTTTATGTTTTTTAATCCGCAGGAAAAGGAAGTCCTCAAAGCCCTGTTTTTGACGGCCGACACGGTCCATATCGCCCTGCCGCTCGCCGTGAAAAACGGGTCGATCGAGTGCAGTGACAACCAACTGCAGACAGGACTGTTTGCGCGTCAATACCGCACGTTTCGTGATGTTTCGGCCATGCTCAACGAAATCGCGCCGCAGGTCAAACGCACGATGACGCTCCTCACGCAGAATCGCCGTGCAAAGCAGGAAGATCTGCAGGTGATCGCAAGCAGCCTTTTCGCACCGCCGGGAAGAAAAAATATCGCGGACGCGCCCAAAACGGATTGTTCGGGGCTCCGGATCACCGAGGCAGCAAACCGGCGACTCGAAGTCGAGTCCGTTGCGGCCGATATCCTGCGTCTCGTGCGTGACTGTCAATTCCGTTACCGCGAGATCGGCGTGCTCATCCGCGACGAAGCTGCGTACGAAGACAATCTGCCGCTCGTCTTTGCCGATTACGGCATTCCGTTTTTTACGGACGGAAAACGTCAGGGCATCCATCATCCGCTCGCGGAACTTATGCGTTCCGCCGTTGAGCTCGTTTTGAACGGTTGGCAGTACGAAACGATGCTGCGCTGTCTGCGCACGGGATTTTTCCCGCTCGTTCCCGATGACATCGACGAACTCGAAAACTACGTGCTCGAATTCGGGATCCGCGGGCGCAAACGCTGGAATCAGGAGGAAAACTGGTCGTGGCACCGCCGTTATTCGCTCGATGACGACGAAGAAGAACTCAGCGAAGAGCGAGCGGAAAAACTCGCGCGCATCGACGCACTCCGTCGTCAGGCTGCGGAGCCGCTTTGCGCGTTTGACAAAGAAATCCGTGCCGCAAAAAACGTCACGGAGCAGGTTACGGCACTTTATCATTTCCTCGCCGCGCTCGAAATCCCGGCGCAACTCGCAACACTGGAACAGCAGGCAGAACATGACGGGCGGCTCGCCGATGCCTTGCTTCACCGTCAGATTTGGACCGACAGTATGGAACTCTTTGACCAGCTCGTACAGACCAACGGCGACGAAGAAGCCGCCCTGCGTGATTTCGCGGGCGTCCTCGGCGACGGACTTGACGCGATGCAGATTTCGCTCATCCCGCCGGGACTTGACGCCGTGACCGTCGCGTCATTTGACCAGAACAGTCTCGACAATGCGCGCGCGATTTATATTTTAGGCGCAGGTGCCGACACGATGCCGCGCCGCGTACAGGAATCCGGGATTTTGACCGATGCAGACCGCCTGCATATTGCGGATACGCTCGATAAAATGCCGGAAGGAAAAGGCGCCGAGATCTTCCGTGGCGGACGTGAACGCAGTTTCGGCGAACGGTTCCTGTTGTACCGCGGTTTTAACGAAGCGCGCGAATATCTCTGGGTTTCGTATGCGCTTGCGGATAACGAAGGAAACGGTCTTCAGCCGTCACCGTACATTGCGCGTCTGCGTGCGCTGCTTCCCGACGCAAAATTCCTCTCGCTGCCGCTCGAAACCGTCGCAAGGAATGACGAACTCGTCCTCGCGGCGCCGCGTCCTGCCCTTGCGGGACTTTCGGCCGCCCTGCGCGGGCGGCGTGACGGTCAATCCGTCGAACCGTTCTGGCGTGACGTTTATAACTGGGCGCGCGGTCAAAAGGACTTCAAACGTCAACTCAATCTGACAGTCGAAGGACTTTTTGCAAGCGCCGGGAGCGGCGTCATCCCGCCGGAACTTGCGCGTCAACTCTTTTTGCGAAACGGCCGTCTGCGCGGGAGTGTCACGCAGTTTGAGCAGTTCCGTCGCTGCCCGTTTGCGCATTTCGCGTCATACGGGCTCAAACTGCAGGAACGGCGGACGTATCAGTTCCGTTCGCTCGATCTCGGGCAACTTCTCCATGCCGTTTTGCGGGCTTACGGCGAGCGCGTGCGGAAAGATTTTGACGGTCACTGGCAGAATGTGCCCTCTGATGTACAAAAATCCCTCTGTCACGAACTCATCGGGCAGCTTACGCCGCGCCTGCAGAGCGAAGTTCTCCTGAGCCGCGGTGATTACCGTCACTTACAGAAACGCATCGAGGAAACGGCGGTGCGAACAATCGCACATCTCAGCGCCTGGGCTGCCGTGACGCAGTTTCGTCCGGCCTTTTTCGAGGAATCGTTCGGCCATGCAAATGACCGCGTCCGCGTCAAACCGCTGCCGCTCGAGGGCGGCTATATGTTGTCGTTTAAAGGTCAGATCGACCGGCTTGACGTCGACGAAACGGCGCCGTATTTCCTGATTATCGACTATAAAACGGGTCAAGCCGCCGTCAACGTGTTTGAGGTGTATTACGGACTTCGCCTGCAGCTTCTCACGTATCTTCTCGTCGGCAGCGAACTTTTGTATCAGCAGGGAGACGACCGCCTCCCCGCGGGCATGCTCTACGCGTTTTTGCAGAATCCCCTCATTCAGGGGAAAGTCCGCCTCGAAGAACCGGAACTCCGCCAAAAAATCGAGAAGGAACTCGCGATGCCGGGCTGGGTCCTCGCCGATCTCGACGTCGTGCGTCAGATTGACGCGAGCCTCAATTACATCAAACCGGGTGTCAAATCCGTCAAAAAGAAAAAGGGCGAGGAAGGCCCCGATGAGGCGTTTGACAGTAACTCAAAGCCGTATATCCGCAGCGCCGAGGAATTCGAGCTTTTGCTTTCGTACGCGGCGTACATTTTGCAGGATACGGGCAATGAAATCCTGCGCGGCAATATCAAGGCCGAGCCGTTCCGCTATGCCGCCAAACAGCAGAATGCCTGTACGTTTTGTCCGTACGACGATGTCTGCGGCTTTGACCCGGATCTCCCGGGATGCGGCTATCATGACATCAAACCGATGAAGGACGACGAATGCGAACCGCTCATGGAGAATTGTGCGGGCAGAAAGGAATTATGGGATGAAATACACGGAAGATCAGGAAAAGGCCATCACGACCCGCAATAAAAATATTCTCGTCGCTGCGGCCGCCGGTTCCGGCAAGACGCGCGTCCTCGTCGACCGCATCATCCGTCAGCTCACGGAGCCGGATCCGCACGAGGAAAAGCCGCCCGGGATCGAAAACATGCTCATCGTGACATTTACGAATGCCGCCGCGGCAGAAATGCGCGGGCGCATCCGTAAAGCGCTCGAAAAAGCCCTCGAAAACGCGCCCGACAGCAAAACCGCCGAATGGCTTGACCGTCAGATCGTCCTGCTCCCGGGGGCTTCGATCAGCACGTTCCATTCGTTCTGCCAGAAAATCATCCGCCGTCATATCGACGCGCTCGACATTGACCCGCAGTTCCGACTCGCGGGCGATGAGGAAATGGCGCTCTTGCGCCGCGATACGCTCGAGAGCGTCATGGAGGACCTGTACGACGCGGAGGACAGTCCCGGCAAAGCGGATTTTCTGCATTTTGTCGACGATTACGGCAGCGATCACGGGGATGAGCCGATTTATGATGCGGTACTGCAGCTCGCGCGTTTTGCCGAAAGTCAGCCCTGTCCGCTCATCTGGCTGGAGCAGCAGGAAAACGAGCCCGTTCCCGCGACGCTCGCCGACGTTCTGTCAGCGCCGTCGATGACGATCATTTTGGACGAAATCGAGCAGGGGATCCGGGACTGCCGCGCGGGCTGGGAGGCAATTCCCGGCATCGTTCCCGCGGACGCGGAACCGGCTTTGCAGGACGCATGGAGCGCTTACATAGAAGTCGCAAACGAAAACCTCGCCGTTTTCGAGGATCTCGAGGGCGACCTCACGGCTTTGCGTAAAGGGCGGATCGACTGGGACACGTTTGCGCAGAAAGCGGGAAGTGTCAAATTTGCGGCGCTTTCCGGCGCGAAGAAGTTTAAAGTGCTCAAGGATGACTATCCCAAAGTCCGCGCGGCCTTTGAAGAACGGCGCGATGCCGTACAGAAAACGATCTGGGGCAACCTGCAGGAAAAATGCATCGGCAAGCGGACGAAAACGAAAGACGAGATCATGACAGGGGACATGATCCTCGAAGACGCGCAGGGAAGCCGGGAAACCGTGCGGCGCTATGCGGCTTTGACGCGGACGTATCTCCTCGCGCTGCAGGCGGCCAAAAAGGAGAAGAACATCCTCGATTTCAGCGACCTCGAGCATTTTGCCCTGCAGGTACTCACGGCCGATCCCGAAAAACTGCAGGCAAATCCGCCCGTCTATGAGCCGTCGGAAGCGGCTCTGACACTCCGCGAGCAGTACAAAATCATCATGGTCGACGAATACCAGGACACGAATGCCGTGCAGGAAGCCCTAGTTCGTCTCATCGCGAGTGAACGCAACCGGTTTATCGTCGGTGACGTCAAACAGAGTATTTACCGGTTCCGTCTCGCCGATCCGGGATTGTTCCAGCATAAATTCGAAACCTATCCCGCCGATCCCGGTGACGGCCCGGATCAGCTCATTACGATGAATCAAAATTTCCGCAGCCGCGCCGAAGTGCTCGAGCCGATCAACTTCATTTTCCGTCAGGTTATGACGAAAGAGGCGGCGGAAATCGAGTATGACGAACAGGCCGAACTTCATCCGGGAGCCGTTTACCCGGAGGAGACAAACAGCCTCAAAAGCTCCGTCGAACTCGATCTGCTCCTGCCGAATGACGCGGCGGAGGAGAATGCTGATGTCAGTGACGCAAAACAGGACGAAGCGCCGTCCGGCGCGGACGATGAGGAACTCAAGGGCTTTGAGGCCGAGGCTGACTTCGTCGCCGAACGAATCGGCAAACTGCTCGAAAGCGGGCGCAAAGTCTTTGACAAGGATCTCGGGTCGTATCGGCCGCTTGCCTGCCGCGATATTGCGATCCTCATGCGTGCCGTCACGGGAAAATCCGCCCTGCTTCTCGAAGCACTGCGGCGTCACAGTATCCCGGCTTACGCCGATGTTGACGGCGGCTATTTCGAAGCCGCGGAAGTCCGTCTCATGGTCATGCTGCTTCGCGTTCTCGATAATGTGCGTCAGGACATCCCGCTCGCGGCTGTCCTCGCGTCACCGATCGGCGGATTTACGATGGAAGAACTCGCGCGGATTCGTCTTACGGCGCCGAATGACTCGCTCTACGAGGCATTGCTGAAAAGTTACTCACCGGATTCACTGCTCGATGCCGATCTCGCCGACAGGGCGAGGGAGTTTCAGGAAGACGTTGCCGCATGGCGCGATTTTGCCGTCAATCACGGCGTCATGGAACTCATCTGGAAACTTTACCGCGAAACGGGATATTATAACTACGTCGGCAGTCTGCCGGGCGGGCTGTTGCGTCAGGCAAATCTGCGTATGCTCGCCGATCGTGCCGCCGAATACGAAAAGACGAATTACCGCGGGCTGTTCCGTTTCCTGCGCTACATCGAAGATCTGCGGCGCCGCGAAACGGATCTTGCGGCCGCGCGTACACTCGGCGAAAGCGAAGATGTCGTGCGCATCATGAGCATTCACAAGAGTAAAGGACTCGAGTTCCCGGTCGTCATCGTCGCGGATCTCGGCAAGGGATTCAACCTCAAAAACGCGTCGGGAACGTTCCTTTTCCATCAGGATCTCGGCATCGGCTGCAAACTCGTCGAACGCAGCGAGGCAGGACGGCAAATCTTTCCGACAGCCGGCTGGCGTGCCGTTGCCGCGAAAATCACGGCGGAAAGCAAAGCCGAGGAAATGCGCGTGCTGTACGTCGCGTTGACGCGTGCGCGCGAAAAACTCATTTTGACGGGCGCGTTGACGCCGGGGCGACTCGACGGCAGTCTCAAAACGTGGAAACGCCTCGCCGCGTCCAAGGAACCGTCATTTGCCGCGCGGGATATCGCGGCGGCGGGGAACTATCTCGACTGGATCGCGCCTGCCGTTCTGCGCCATCCCGATGCGGGAGAACTCGCGTCACGCGCGAAGGCGGAAAATCGTCAGATCCTTGACGCGAAACAGTCCGCTTTTGATGTACATATCATCGACCTCGGCGGACGACGCGCCGAAAAAGCAGCGCAGCCGGATGACGAACTCCTGCAGGCCGTACGGGAAGGGAAACTCATTCCGTCTTCGGAGAAAAAGGATAAAGTCGAGGCACGGCTCAACTGGAAGTACGATACGCGCGGCCTCGATGATGTTCCTGCAAAGCTCTCCGTCTCCGAACTCAAACAGCGTTTCCGTGCCGGGGAGGATAAAACGGATGTCATCGATCCCGCGGCCGCGGCATTGGTGCCGGGGAAATCCGCCGGGATTTCGTCTGCAAATGATGCATCGGTTGACGTCAAAGCGGTAAGTAGCGGCATAAAAACTGCCCCTGTTTCGCCTGATGTCAATGTTATTGCGGAAAAACGGGAAACCGTTGTCACGCCGGTTGACGCCGGAACGGTTCTCATCGCCGATGATCGCGATTGGCCGCGTCCGCAGTTCCTGCAGGAGGAAAAGAAACTTACGGCAGCCGAACGCGGCACGATCCTTCACAGTGTCATGCAGCATCTCGATCTGCGCGGTGATTTGACATTTCACGGTGTCAAAAACCAGCTCGCACGCATGGAGGCGCAGGGGATTTTGCTGCCGGAGGAACGGGAAACCGTCTATATTAAAGGCGTCACCGCGTTTCTCTCCTCCGATCTCGGGAAACGTCTGCAAAACGCGACACAGGTCTGGCGCGAACTGCCGTTCAGCCGGCTTTTGAACGCGCATGACTTTTATCCGGAGGTCCGCGATCCGGAGGCAAGTGTCTTCGTTCAGGGCGTTATCGACGTACTCTTTGAGGAGCAGGACGGCGGACTCGTCCTCCTCGACTACAAAACGGACCGTCCGATGACGGACGAAACTGCTCTCGCGAAGTACGAATTGCAGCTCACGCTTTACCGCGCGGCCGTCGAAGAACTCACGGGACGCACGGTCAAAGAGACGTGGCTCTATCTCCTTTCGCCGCAGCGCGGTGTTTTTGTACCGCGGCGGGGAAATGTCGTTGACGTATAATCATTTGACATGAAACAGCGCGGTCGATCCGAGGGGCTTCCTCACGGATCGGCCGCGTTGTATTTTGCCGCAAAATCAAAGGCTTTATTGCAAAATTCTTATAGAATCGGGGCGGATTTTGTATTATGATAGGGTGCATGAAACAAAAACGTTAAGGAGTGAAACGGATCATGTCAAGCTATCTGAAGCATTTGATCGTCCTGATGCCGATTGCGGCCGGCGCGCTTTGGGGGTCTGCCGGCGTATTCGTCCGCGATTTGAATGCGTTCGGCATGGACAATTATACCGTTCTCGGCACGCGTATGATCGTCGCCGTCGTTTTGATGTTTGCCCTGATGTTCGCGTATGACCGGTCGATGCTCAAAATTCGGCTGAAGGATTTCTGGCTGTTTGCCGGGGCAGGCATTCCGGGCATGCTCTTTTTAAATCTCTGTTACAATGAAGCGATCGGCATGCTCGCGTTGTCCTTGTCGGCGATTTTGCTGAGCATGGCGCCGTTTTTCGCCATTCTTATGGCGGCAGTTCTGTTTAACGAAAAGATCACGCGGAAAAAAGCAGGCTGCATGATCACGGCGTTTGCGGGCTGCGCTCTCGCAAGCGGTATTTTTGACGGTGCGGGCGTTCTGCATTGGTCGATGAGCGGTATTGTCATGGGGATTATGGCTGCGTTTTTCTACGCGCTTTACGGTATTTTTTCCAAGATGGCGACGAATCGCGGCTACCATACGTTTTCGATCCTTTTTTACAGCATTCTTCTCATCGCCGTCGTCATGATTCCGTTTACCGATTGGCGGTTATTCGGCACGTTCCTTGCGGCATCGCCCGTAGAAAATTCGGTGTTTGCCGTCGCCCATTCGCTCTGTACGTCAATCCTGCCGTACATGCTCTTCAGTTTCGCGCTCGTACACATGGAAACGGGCAAAGCCGCGATCCTCGCGGGCGGAGCGGAACCGGTTTCTGCTGTCATTTTCGGCGCCGCTTTTTTCGCCGAAATCCCGACGATCTTGACTTTTTCCGGCATCGTCCTCGCAGTGTTCGCGCTTTCGTATCTGTGCTATGAACCGAAAACAGAGAACGAAGTAAAAGCTGCGGTCAATGAATCGTGATGTCAAAATATCATAATACACCGGCCTGATTCACGTCAGGCCGGTTTTGCTATGACTAAACTATTTATTGTTAACACATACCTGTTTCGGTATAATAAAAAGCGGCTCACGTGTTCCCGCACGCAAGCCGCTAAATTGAATACAGGAGGTGATACCCATGCACCTTGAAACGAAGTTTCTTCGCCTTTTCGTTTCCGGTAAGTTCATCCTGTCGTGATACATTATATGTTTGATTGAAAATGACGCCAATATAAATGTGATGCAGCTATTTTTGCAACTAAATATAGTTGCAAAAATAGCTGATTCTATGATATTCTAAAACAGAAAGGTAGGTATCTATGGGGAAGAAAGAAAAGCTGATTGCCAGATTAAAATCTAAACCGAGGGATTTTACATTTGAAGAAGCAGAGACATTACTCGTATATTTGGGTTATGAACGCTCAAATAAAGGGCGAACAAGCGGTTCCCGCGTGATGTTTACAAACAAAATTACGTCATCGCGTATTTTGCTTCACAAGCCGCATCCGCGTAAGGAATTACTTGGTTATCAAGTGCAGCAACTGATCGATATACTTGAACAGGAGGGATTACTGTGAAAAATACGATGTCTTATCGAGGATATATCGGAAGTATTGAATTTTCGGAGGAAGACGGACTGTTTTTCGGAAAGGTTCTTGGGATTCGCTCACTTATTTCGTATGAAGGAAGTTCCGCAAAAGAACTGATCGGTGATTTTCACGGAGCTGTGGATGACTATCTCCTCGCATGTCAAGAAGAAGGGACGGAACCGGAAATTTCCTATAAGGGGAGTTTTAATATCCGTACGACACCGGAAATTCACCGACGCGCAGCGATTTATGCGATGAATCATAATGAATCATTGAACAGTTTTGTGACAGAAGCACTGGAAGAAAAGCTTGCGTCTGTTAAATAATATTGGTTAAAGACAAGGAAGTGCGCTATGGAGAATGAAAACAATTCATCGGAAGAACTGTTTCATCTGAGCAGCATCCAGTTTATCCGGCCGCTCTTCATCGAGACGAATGACGCGTCACTGTGCAAGGAAATCCGGGCGGCGCAGCGGGAGATCGGATTTGTCGGCGCGGGGATGACAGCGGCTGTGGCGCGGGCGCTTGCGGAACGGCCGAAACTCGTGAGCACGGTCGTGATTGACAACAGCGAAGTGACGTTTACGCACGGTTACGGCAGTGTCGAGGCACTCAAAATCCTCAAAGATGCGGGTATCCGCGTCATGATCGGCAAGGCAATCCGCATCAACATTCTCGCGCTTGACGATAAAGCGCTCGTTTATTCCCCGACGGCTCTTTCGATCGAGGAGGTCCCGAACAGCGAAACGCCGGGAGGGATCCGCGTGTCTTACGGTGCCGTCGCGCATATTTTCCGTCAGATTCGTCCGGAAAAACGGCAGGAGTTCGAGGAGGCACCGTCCGTGTCCAACGGTCATTTGATCGTCAAGGAGATGACGCGGGAAGAACTCAAAAAGGATATTCAGCGCAACGAGGCGAACCCGCCGCATTTTGACCTGAGCCGCCAGCTGAATGTCTATAAGGCGCGGATCCAGTTTGCTGAGGTCCGGTTGACGGGCTTTGATGTCAAGGCGCGTACCGTGCGCATTCCGCAGGAACTGATTGTCCTGTCCGGCGGGAACCGGGAAACGCAGGATCAGCTCAAGGCAAGCTACCGGATTTTCGGTAAAACGAGTGCGATTCAGGCATCAACGGCGGAAATCGAGAAGAAGGTCAAGAAATTCCGTGAGAAATTTGTGGTGCAGCTGCCAAAATACGGAGCCGTGTGTGCTGTTAAGGATAAGCCGGAAATGAAAAAAGCGTTGGCGGAGATTACGAAATTGATTCAGGAGCAGCAGGCAACGTTTTTCCGTCAAATTGTGGAGGAATATAAGCGTTCTATTCAGGATATCAAGCAGATTCTGTCGCCGCGTCTCCGCCGCAATCCGCCGAAAAAGCTGTATTATTTCGGTCAAAGGCCGTCGAATGAGGAAGTTGACGCGTATATTATACGTGAACTGCGGCACGCTTTCGGCGATCCGCAGCGACATGTCCGTTCGATGGATTTTGATGTCGACTATAAGGATGTGACTTACGAAACGCTGAAAGACGAAAACTTCCGTAAAGTCGTTCGCAATTCGAAACTCGGCAAACTTTTCCCCGATAACAATATCATGGACGAGGGCCTTGCCGCCGCCGAGCGCAAATGACGTCAACGGATATCATATTCCCGTCACCGGATCAGTCGACTCGGAAGTACGTGGCGTCAGAATAAGCCGCTCGACCGCTGGAAAACCTGTTCAAAATAAAAATAAGACAACTCTCCGCGGGGTTGTCTTATTTTTATGCCCGAAAATCGGATAAAATCAAAAACTGCTAAAAAAAGATCAAGTATTACAAAAATGTGAAAATTATGATCCTGCAGCAAAACGGTATACTATGACCATAAAGAAACCACGAACCCAGAAAACAAAAGCTCACAAAACGAAAGGAAGTTATTCATTATGAAAATCGGTGTTATCGGTGCAGGCCGTATCGGCAAAGTTCACATTCGCAATATTTCGCTCTTCGTCCCGGAAATGACGATCAAAACGGTCGCTGATCCGTTTATGAACGAGAAGACGGAAGCATACGTCAAACAGTTCGGTATCCAGAACACGACGAAAGATGCAGCGGATATCCTGAACGACCCGGAGATCGAGGCTGTTGTCATCGCTTCCTCGACCGACACGCACGCGAAATTCATCATTGAGTCCGCAAAAGCCGGCAAGAATATTTTCTGCGAAAAACCGATCGACTACGATCTCGCCAAAGTTCACGAAGCTATCGACACGGCGAAAAAAGCCGGCGTCAAACTGCAGATCGGTTTCTGCCGCCGCTTCGACCACAACCATCGTGCTGTCTATGACATGGTCAAGAGCGGCAAAGTCGGTGAGCCGCATCTCATCCGCATCAGCTCGCGCGATCCGGAGCCGCCTTCCATTGCCTACGTCAAAGTTTCGGGCGGTATCTTCTACGATATGATGATCCACGATTTCGACATGGCCCGTTTCCTCGCCGGCGATGAAGTCGAAGAAGTTTACGCCGAAGGTTCCGTCCTCGTTGATCCGGAAATCGGCGAAGCCGGTGACGTTGACACGGCTGTCGTTACGCTGAAATTCCGTTCCGGTGCGATCGCAACGATCGACAACAGCCGCCGTGCCGTTTACGGTTACG
>CACXCC010000110.1 GCA_902766015.1 uncultured Veillonellaceae bacterium | reverse complement strand
CGAGATGCTGCGCGAAGCCGATCTCGGTATCGCGGCCGGAAATGCCGATCCCGCGACGAAAGCCGTCGCCGATCTCGTCGGCGTCCCGTGCGAGAAACATCTCATGGCGTGGATTATCGAGAAACTGCCGTCAATTTTAGACGCGCGGGTATAAAAATACCCCCGTTTCCGTCGGGAAGCGGGGGATTTTTGTGTCATTCTACGTCTTTTTTGTACATCCAGCGGGATGAACGGGCACGCCGACGTACGTTTTGACGGTCATGGTAGATATCCTCGATGACGAGTTTGCAAATCACGATAAACGGCACGGCAAGGAACATGCCGGCCGGGCCGAGCAGTTCGCCGCCGAGGACGATACCGAGAATGATTGCGATCGGATGGAGATTCAGCGATTTACCGATGAGCGTCGGATAGACGATGTTGTGGTTGACCTGCGTCAAAATCAGGTAAAAGAGACCGGTCTGCAGGGCGATCCACGGGTCAACGGTTGCCGTCAACGTGATACCGAACAGTGACGCGACTGTCGGTCCGAGGACGGGGACGAACTCGCTGATGCCGGACACCATCGCGAAAACCGAGGCGTACGGGAGTTGACGGATCGTGTAATAAAGGAAGACGACAAATCCCGTCAAACAGCAGATGACAAGCTGACTGCAGATATACGTACGCAGCGCCGAGAGAATGCGGTCAAAGAGCGCGTTGACGCGGCTGTAATCGCGCTGCGGAAAACGGCTCGCGAGGTAACTTTGGATGTCGGCGCCGTCTTTCAAGAGATAGAACGTCACGAAGAAGATGATGACGAGGTCAATGAAGCTCGAAAACAGGGACAGCAGCATCGCAAGGGACGATTTGATCGCGTCAACGCTCGTGGACTTGAGTTCGTCCCAGAAACTGTTGAGCTCGTCCTGCATGAACGCCGATTCCTGTACGAGCGGCAGGTTTTTGATGTTTTCCGTGATCTGCGGGAAATCCGTGACGAAACGGGAAACCGTCGGGATAAACGTGCTCGAAATCAGCGCGACGAGTCCGCCTGTGATGAGCAGGAAACAGACGAGGACAAGTCCCGCGGCGATACCGCGGCTGACTTTTCGGTTGACGCGGTCGACGATCGGATCGAGCAGGAGCTGCAGCAGCAGGGAGATGAAGATGATAAACGCGAGCTGCTGCAGGTACCAGAAGGTTGACAGAAGGAACGCGAACGTCACGCCGATGAGGATTGACGTTCGGTAGGATTTCAGAAGCTGCAAGGGAGAAAGTCCTTTCTACGGGTTATTTGATGGCCTGCAGGCGCGCGGCGGCTTCGCTTGCCGACATGTCATCACCCTGGCATTCGATGATCGGCTGAGCGCCCATCTTGACGATATTGCCGTCTGTCGTGACGTCACTCGTATTGTGTTTGTTGTGATAAGCGGCGGAGAGATTGCCTGCGACGAAGTAAGCACGTTCACGCGTACTCATGTCACCGACGGCAGCCGGCTGGAGGAAATCTTTCTTGTTGACCTGAACCATGCCTTCATCCGTTACCGTGACATGGTTGCCGCTGTATTCCGTGAGTTTTTTCATGTAGTTGTCACGGCGCGACGAGTTGGACGGATGGTCCGAGCCGCCGACCATGAGGAAGTTGTAGTACGAATTGTCGCCGCTCTTGTCAATGACATGCTGCCAAATGCCGGCGCAGGCACCCGGATTGTAGTTCGAATGCGTGATGTAGTCAAAGGCGAGATTGTCGGCTTCCCATTCCATCGGTTTCGTGATGCCCTGATTTTTCCAGAGGTTCGCGACGAGAACGCCGGCAAAGGATCCCGTGGCGCTGGCGAGGACAGCCGGGGCGATCGAACGTTTTGCGCCTTTGGCCGGATGATCTTTTTGACCGTGTCCCATTTCGTGGCCGAGGACGACGGCGATTTCGTCATCGTTCGTGATGGCGCTGAACAGTCCCGTATTGACACTCATATTGTGTCCGAGCGTGCAGAAGGCGTTGAACGATTCGTCTTTGTTGATGAAGTAGCGATAGGGATGTTCCTCAATGGACGGGTCAACTTGGGCGATGGACGCGGAAAGATTGCTCATGATCGTGTCAAGTCGGGCATTGAGCGCATAATCTTCGTTGACACCGTATTCTTTCTTCATTTCATTGAAGAATTCTTCCTGACCTTCCTCCGTGTCATTGTAATAACGGATCTGTTTGTGGAGTGACGAGGATGCGGCAACGCCGCCGATAATCGCCCCAATGACGCTTCCAGCTGACGCTTCGGCCGTTGCGGCCGGAACCGCGCCGAACGAAAGCGGCAGAGCGAGCAGGCAGCCGGTCAGTGCCATAGAGATCGATTTTTTCAGCATGGATTTGTTCATGATAAGTCCCTCCTTGCGGGCTGATAATGACGGGGTTAGAAAAGAATCTGTCAAAAAAGCAGGATTCGTTTACGCAAAACGCGAATCTATCCATAATGAATCCCAACAGATAAAACACGAAATGAGGTGCCAATCATGCAGGTAAAAGAAATTATGACGCGGACTGTCGTGACGGTCGGGCCGACGGAATCGATCGGGAAAATCGCGGAACTCGTTGTCGAAAATCGGGTTTCGGGAAT
>CACXCC010000109.1 GCA_902766015.1 uncultured Veillonellaceae bacterium | reverse complement strand
TCGGCGTCGGCGGCGGAAGTGTCCTTGACTCGGCCAAAGCAATCGCCATCGGTGCCGCCAACCCGGGCAAAGATATCTGGGACTTCTGGAAGGGCAATCTCGAACTCACGAAGCGTCTCCCGATTGCAACGATCCCGACGCTCGCCGCAGCCGGCAGCGAACTCAGCGACTCCGCCGTTCTGACGAATGAAGACTCCGGCGAAAAGCTCGGCCTCAACGTCCAGCTCAACCGCCCGACCGTTTCGTTCCTCAACCCGGAACTCACGTACACGGTACCGCATCATCAGGTTGCGTGCGGCGCGGCCGACATTTACATGCACACACTCGAACGTTACTTTACGCCGCAGGAAGGCCCGAACGTCTTCACCGACCTCGTCTCGGAAGCGCTGCTCAAAAACGTCATGGTGCAGGCGAAAGCCGCGATGATCGATCACCGCAACTACGACACGATGAGCGAACTGCTCTGGGCTGCGGGCGTTTCGCACTGCGGCTTTACGGGACTCGGACGCGGCAAAGATTTCACCTGCCACAAACTCGGTCAGGCGCTCAGTGCAAGGTTTGACACGAACCACGGTGAATCGCTGACGGCAATCTGGGGCGCATGGGCGCGTTTTGTCCTCCCGGAAAACGCCGAACGCTTTGCGCAGTACGCGGAGCACATTTTCGGCGTCAATGCCGGAACCGCGGAAGAACGCGCGCGCTGCGGTATCCGCAAGACGGAGGAATTCTTTAAATCGCTCGGCATGCCCCTCTCGCTCGGCGAACTCCCTACGGGCGTTCTCAAGGAAAGCACGCTGCGTGAACTCGCCGCGTACGTCACGGCCGACAACAAAAAGACCGTCGGGCGCGTCCATCCGCTGAATGAAGCCGATGCGCTGAAGGTTTATCAGATGGCAAACCATTGATTCTTCGCGTCAATGCGTTTGACGGAAAGCAACTAAACATCCGTAATATAACGAAGCGACTTCCTCAAAATAAAAAGACGGGCCTTAAACAGTCCGTCTTTTTTATTATACGTAAAATGATGAGAAAAACTGTCATACAAAACAAAGTCACTCCGTTCCCCGACATACAAAAAGCACCTGCCGTGATCGGCAAGTGCTTTTTTGATTTCAGAGTACCCCGCTCGTATCCGTGACGCGGAGGAACCGCGCGGGAATCGCTTCATCGAGCCGGTAAATGATCGACATCGGCCGCGAACCTTCGCTCTTTACAATATGCGCCGTTCCGAGGAACGTATACGGCATGGCGCGGCGGAAAACATCCTGTTTTGTTTCGCGCACAAAAAGCAGGACAATCGTGCCGTTTTGATTCTGCTCGCGATAACGCGTTCCCGTCGTTGAATCCGGCGATATCGTGCTTTGCGACTGCCAATGAAAGAGCCGGTCACTGATCGAATAATCCTCGTAACGCGTCGTATCGGAAAAATCCTTCGCCGTCTTGTTGAGCGTCACGAGGAATACATCCGTGGGAACGGAAACCATACTGTTTCCCGGCTGCAGGAACTTGACGCCTTCACGGATCGCTTCCGGATTTTTGACGCCGAGCGCCGCAAAAAGCTGGTCGCGCGAATACGTCGCGTGAACATTCAGGGCACAGGGATACGGTGTTTTCAGCCGTTTCGGCTCGGCCTCGCTCCGCTCCGTTTGATACGTCAAAATCGCCGCAATTTCACGGCAGAGCGCGTTTTGACCGCGAAGTGTCAACAAGCTGTCATACGGGTCAGCCGCAGCATCCTTCTGCCACACCGTATGATTCCACATGCGAAGATACGCCGTTTCGTGCGTGCCCGGCCGTTTTTCGCCGTCACGCAAAACAGCCGTCAAAAAGGCCAGCCAGTCTTCATCGTCGATCGAGAGCAGTTTCCACGCGACTTTGCGAAAGATCCCGACTTCCTTCGTCTCCACGATGCGGCCTAAAAGTCCCGCGTCGGCGCAGAGGTCTATATACAGCCGTTTGCCGTTATAAAATACTTCCGGCTCGAGATGCGCCGCGTCGAGAAATGACCGGAGCGGCGGTACTTCCCCGCCCCGCTCCTCCGCCAACGTGCGCAGAATATCGAGCAGATAATCCTTGCGCCGCAATTGTTGGCGGATATTACTTAAAATATAATCCTGCGCCTTTTCCTGCAGTTCGATGTAGCAGCCTTTCGGCACGTGCGGGAAACCGCCTTTGATCTCGCGCTCCATCACGACATCACGCCGTCCGAGCATCGCGCGCAGACGCCCTTCGAAATTATAATGACGGTTTGCCTGCGCGACAAAATCGAGAACCGTCAAACAATCCTTCCCCTTATCGAGACGCAGACCGCGCCCCAATTGCTGCAGAAAAACCGTGAGACTGTTCGTCGGACGCAAAAAGAGAACCGTATTGACGGACGGGATGTCAACGCCTTCATTATAAAGGTCAACGACAAAAATAAAGGTCAGCTCGCCGCGTTCGAGTTTCTGCTGTACGCTGTTTCGTTCGGCATCGGGCGAATCCGCGTCGAGTGCCGCGGACGGAAATCCGTGTGCATGCATATAGCCCGCCATATAATGCGCGTGTTTTTTCGAAACGCAGAATCCGAGTCCGCGAATGTCACGCGGATCGGCCGTATAGGAGAGTACCGCCTGACGAATCGCCTGCGCGCGGCGTTTTGCCGATACACCGTCGATCGAATAGAGGTTATCGAGCTCATTCACATTGTATTCGCCCGATGTCCAGCTGACACCGGAAATGTCCACGGGATCCTCGACACCGAAATAATGGAACGGACAGAGCAGACGCCGCTCGATCGCATCCGGCAAACGGATTTCCGCCGCAATGCGGTTGTCAAAATACGGCAGGAATTTCCGTTCGCCTCCGTCCATGCGTTCCGGCGTGGCCGTCAATCCGACCGCAATATCCGGCGTAAAATACGAAAACAGCGCCTGATACGACCGCGCCGCCGCATGGTGGAACTCATCGATGACGATCATCTGATAAAAATCCGGATCCATGCGTTCCCAAAACCGCTGTGACGCAAACGTCTGCACCGACATAAAAAGATGCTCCGCCCGCTGCGGCTTATGCGCTCCGACCGCGAGCTCCCCGAACCGGTTGTCCTTCATGACCTGACGGAAACAGGACATGCTCTGCTTTAAAATTTCCTCGCGGTGCGCGATAAAGAGGAGATGCGCCGGTTTCCCCGCCTTGCGGTTTTCTTCGGCAAAACGCCGGTAATCAAACGCGGCAATCGCCGTTTTGCCCGTGCCCGTCGCCGCAACGATGAGATTATGCGAGTGCCCGTGACGCCGTTCCCGCGCGAGATCGTCGAGGATGATTTTCTGAAACGGATAGGGGCGAATCGTAAACGAATACGCCGTCGGCTCCCCGTTCGGCGCCTTTCTTCCGCGTTCCTGATCGATCATGGCGCGTAAATGTTTCGCCTCGGCCTCTTCGCCGTGATACGGCTCAAAGTCATCGGCGTGCCAGTACGTTTCAAACGTCGCCTTCATCTTTTCCATGATCTGCGGCATATCCTGCTGCGTCACGCGGCAATTCCACTCGAGTCCGTCGACGATCGCGGCGTGAGAAAGGTTCGACGAGCCCAGATACGCCGTCGAAAACCCGCTCTCCCGGTAAAACATATACGACTTGGCATGCAGGCGCGTCCCCTTCGTGTCATAGGAAATCCGGATCTCCGTATTCTCGAGCCGCGCGAGTTCGTCCACGGCTTTCGGATCCGTCGCGCCGACATACGTCGTCGTAATGACGCGCAGTTTCCCGCCGCGTTTCGTAAATTGACGCAGTGCCGGGAGCAGCATCGACAGCCCCGAAAACCGGATAAACGACACGAGAAAATCGATGCGGTCGGCAGACGCAATTTCCCGGTTGAGTTCCGACACGAGTGACACGTCATTGCGGTTATTTGTAAAGAGAAAACTCTGCGAGAGCGGGATTTCCGGGAAAATCCACTGCCGTTTTCCCGTCGTATTGCGCGTATGTTCGAGTGCGCGCAGGAGAAAATCGCCTTCCGTGACGTCATTTCCCGCGCCGAGTTCCGGCACGCGTTTGCCGAGCAGGCCGATCATCTGGTTGACAAGCCGGATTTCCCGCGTCAAAATCTCCGTATCTTCTTCATTGTGATCGGCAATATCTTTGAGGCAGATTTCGAGAATCTGCTTGAGATACGACGACAAATAGCCGACAGCTTCCTGACTGTCAACCGCAGTGCGCTGAGCGTCAATTTCATCTTTCACCGCGGCGAGTTTCCGCGCCAGGTCAAGCGAAATGACTTTATCGTAAATCCCGTCTTTCAGACCGTCCATATCCGTTACCCCGTAAACATATCGATACTCTTACGGTCTATTATAGCAGCCGGCGCGGCGATTGTGCAGCCCGTAAGTACAACTGCTTCCCCGTCAATCCTTATGAATATCCACCCACCCCGCCGCTTTCGCGAGGCCGACGAGTTCGTCCGGGGTTGTGCGGACGGCGCTGTGATCGTTTCCCGCAGCCGGATAGACGATATCGTAGGCCTTGAGTGACGTGTCCAGGTAAACGGGCACGCCTTCGCGGACCGCGAACGGGCACACGCCGCCCGGGGCGTGGCCGATGTAGGACTCGACTTCGTCAAACGGGATCATGCGTCCTTTTTTATGAAACGTCTGTTTAAACTTGTGATTGTCAATGCGCACGTCGCCGGCGAGCAGCACGAGGAGCGGTTCGCCGTCAACGAGGAACGAGAGCGTTTTGGCGATGCGTCCCGGCTCGCAGCCGAGTGCCTGCGCCGCGAGTTCGACCGTCGCCGTTGACGCTTCGGGCTCGATGATGCGGTCCGATTCGCCGATTGACGCGAAATAAGCTTTGACTTTTTCAATACTCATAAAACATCCCCCCATAAAATCAGGCCCGCCGAGATCATTCCGTGTCCGGCGGGCCTGTTCCTGTTTTGCGGTTATATTCTGCCGTCCGTTGACGTCAAACCGTCACATCTTCGGCGGCAGGATCTCGATCCAGTATCCGTCCGGGTCGCTGATGAAGTAAATCCCCATCGCCGGATTTTCGAAGCAGATGCATCCCATTTCTTTGTGTTTCGCGTGCGCGGCCTCGAAATCGTCGGCCGTTACCGCGAGATGGAATTCATTTTCGCCGAGATTGTACGGTTCTTTGCGGTCCGCGAGCCACGTCAGTTCGAGTTCGTGCGGCGTTTTCCCGCCGTCGGACAGATAGACGAGCTTGAATCCCGGACCGTCGAGATGACGCGCCGGCTTAAATCCCAGCGCTTCCTCATAGAATTTGAGGCTTTTATCGAGATCGAGGACGTTAAAATTATTGTGTGCAAAACGAAAACCCATATGATTCGCTCCTTTACGTCAGATATGATTATATTTTACCGTATTGACCCCGGATTGTGAAGGTCGGTTCTCAGGCTGCGTCGAACGACCGCATGACCTTGATTTGGTTCCGATAGAAGAAGTACGCGCCGATCATAAAAATATCGTTGACGATCCAGCTTGCCGGATAGCACGCCATGAGACATTCGTACGTCGATACGGACTGAAACAGCGTAAAAACCCAGATGAGACGCACGCCGCAAACGGCGACAAGCGTCAAAATTGCCGGCGCCATCGAAATGCCGTAGCCGCGCAATGCAGACGCGAGGACTTCGTAAATGACGCAGATGATTTCCGGCCCGACGATGTAGTAGAGGCGGATTACGCCGTCGTGAATGACATTCGGATCCGAGCTGAAAAACGCCATCAGCGGCTCGGCGGAACCGACGATAATAATGGACATAACCCCCGTAACGAGGGCGTTGAGGAACAGGCAGTACCGGATGACCATGCGGCAGCGGATCATTTTTCTCGCGCCGTAGTTCTGACTGACAAATGTCGTCGCCGCCTGCGCGAACGCCCCGACGACGCAGTAGACGTTGATTTCGATCGTAAATCCGGCCGCCGAACCCGCCATCGCGTCCGGTCCGAGACTGTTGATCGCGGACTGAATGACGAGATTCGCGAGCGAAAAGACCATGCCCTGAATGCCCGCCGGGAGTCCGATGCGGACCATTTCCTTCAGGGTGGAGCGGTCAAGCGTCAAGTGACGCGGATCGATGTGGATGACGCCTTCCGTTTTCATGAGTCCGCGCAGGAGATATCCCGCTGCCGTCACGTTCGCGATGTCCGTTGCCGCGGCAACACCCGGAACGCCCCAGTCAAACACGAGAACGAAAAGCAGATTGAGCGCGATATTGAGCACGCTCGCGATAATGAGACTGATGAGCGGTGTCTGCGTATCGCCGCGCGCACGGAAAATCGCGGCTTCGAAGTTGTAGAGCCCGATCACCGGCATCGCGAGCAGATAAATGCGCAGATACGCCTCCGACATGCCGCGAACGGCATCCGGAACCTGCATCCACTCCATGATGAGTCCCGTAAACGCTTCGCCGAGCACCATAACGCCGATGCCCGTAAAGAGCGCGAGCAAAAATGCCGTCTGTACGGCCACGTTCGCGCGGTCCGGCCGTTTCGCACCGATAAACCGCGCGATCACGACATTGCCGCCGAGCGACAGCCCCATAAAGAGATTGACGAAGAGTCCGATCAGCGAAATATTATTGCCGACAGCCGCCATCGCATTTTTGTCGACGAATTTGCCGAGCGTCACGACATCGGCCGCGTTAAACAGCTGCTGAAACACGCCCGTGAGCGCGAGCGGCAGCGCAAAGATAATGATTTTATCCCAAAGCGAGCCGTGCAGCATATCGATTTCCCGTTGTACCAAATGCAACCCATCGACCACCTTTCTGACATGCAAAAATCCCCCTCGCCGGCCTCGGGCTGACGGGGGGATTCGTGATTTTCGTTATTCTTTCGGTTTCAAGAGACCGTTCTGATAGGACAGGAGCAGATTGTAAAGGTCCGTGACCTCTTCCTGAATCTGTTTGCCTTCGTCCGTGTCGGCGACCGTCGCGCGATAGGCCTGCAGTTCGATCGTTTCCGAAACGGACTCGATGTCGTGGTTATCCCGCAGTGCGTCGCGGACATCGGCGATCTTTTTATGTTCG
The DNA here is from genome assembly GCA_902766015.1 of uncultured Veillonellaceae bacterium. Lineage (GTDB taxonomy): Bacteria > Bacillota > Negativicutes > Selenomonadales > Selenomonadaceae > RUG11126. The sequence goes on along the minus strand of CACXCC010000109.1, from coordinate 16,534 downwards.
AGCAGGCGCAGTCCGCGCGAGTTCGAAATCAGCGTATAGCCCGAAATGCCGGTCTTTTTATGATACGCCTTGCAGAAACCGCCGTCAATAACAATCGCTTTGCCGCCCGCTTTTGCCGGCGTTTCACCCTTGCGGACTTTGACCGGAACGTGGCCGTTGATGATGTGTCCCTTCTTCGGGTCAAGGTCAAACTCGCTCAAGACCGTCTCGCAGACGCTTTCCTCGTTAATGAGGTCAAAATACGGATCGGCCGGCTCTTTCCACGTCGACTCGTCCGGAATAAACGTGCGCTCGAACGTCTTGACCTCGCGGCCCGAGAGCGGCGAGAGACGACCGCACCAGAGGAAATACATAAAGTCAAGGCTCTTTTGACTGCCGGAAAGCTGTGCCTCACGCACCATATGCTCGCAGAAGTCAAACCAGTCGCGTCCGCGGTAAATGCGTCCGTTGTACTGAATCTCACGCAGACTGCCGTCCCGGTTCATCGGCAGGCAGCCGTGGAAAAGCAGGTTGCCGTTGTAGCACGTATAGAGACTGCCTTTTTTATAAAGATAATCGACATGACGGTGAAGCTGAACGCTCTCGAGGAACGAGGCCTTGAGGTCAGCCATAATGGCGGCTTCTTCCTCCGTCAGTTCGTACGGATCTTTCGTGTGCTCGTCAATCGTCGGGAAGTACGCATTGTCCAGTTCATACCGGTGACCGTCAGCGAGGGTCGCGGACGACGAACGGAAATCGATATTGTGGAGCTGACGCCGGCCTCCCATGCCGAGATCCGGATTGCGTTCGATAAGCTGACCTTCGTATTTAAACATCATGATCGTGATCGTACGCTCCGCGGCTTTGATCGGCGCTTTGTCCGGATAAAGGCGCGTTGCAAACGTGGTCAGAGGACGCATGCTGATGCCGTAACCGCGTTCGAGGACGTCCGTATGATTATAACGCAGCGAATTGCGGACAACAGCGGCAATGCAGGCTTCGCTGCCGAGAGAAGCCCCCATCCAAAGCACATCGTGGTTGCCCCACTGAATGTCAACATTTTGATGATCCATGAGCATGTCAAGGATCGCGTCAGGGCGGTCGCCGCGGTCAAAGAAGTCGCCGACGATATGGAGACGGTCAACGGCGAGTCCCTTGATGAGAACCGTAAACGCCTCGATGAAGTCGGCGCCGCTGTCGATCTGGACGATCGTGTCAATGAGGCGCTTTAAATAAACGAACTGCGCGTTATCCGCTTCCGGATGCGTGTTGAGGAGCTCGAGGATAACGGACTCATAGCGCTTCGGTACATAATGACGGATTTTTGACACCGGGTACTTATAGCTCATGAGTTTGGACAGTTCGAGCAGGCGCGCGATGTTGTCGCGGTACCAGCGCGGCGTATTTTTGTGCTCCGCCACGATCTGTTCGACTTTTTCCTTCGGATAATAGATGAGCGTACAGAACTCGGCTTTTTCCTCATCCGTCATACGCGCGCCGAACACGTAGTCAACTTTCTCGCGGATGACGCCGGAGCAGTTGTTCAGAATATGGAAAAACGAGGCATATTCGCCGTGCAGGTCGCTCATGAAATGCTCGATGCCTTTCGGAAGCGATAAATATGCCTGTAAATAAACGAGATTTTCGTATACGGATTCCTTCGTCGGATATTTTTCCGCCAGCAGGCGCAAAACCTTGCTGGGACGTCCTTTGCGGTAAGGACTGCTTGCCATAATACTCCCTCTTTCTCATGATGTGTAATCTGCCGTTTCTAATGTTTTCATTCGTTACAGTATATTTTACACAATTTTAAGAGTATTGTCATCGTCTTTCGGCGTTTTCCGCTTAAAAAATCCAACCGTTGACTTTAAGCCCGTAACAGACAGCAACAATGGCAATGCAGACGAAGTATTCCGTGAAGGAACCGACCTTAAATAACTTGACGCCGATTTTCCGCGACGGCAGCAAAAACGGCACTTTGCCGCAAAGGGCGTCCTCGGCGATATGCAGAAGTGCGCCGATGCAGAAATACTGCCCGATTTGCGCGAGCTCGCCGAAGCGGAACGCCGCATCGGGATTGCCCTCGTTCCACGCGATAAGCCCGTAAAGCAGCGCGTAAAGAACAGGCCAGTGCGACCATCCCCGGTGACGGCTCCGCCAGCTCCAGTAATCGGCGTTTCCCGGCATACCTTCGAGTTTATCGGGGACGATCGCCCCCGCCATGCTGTAAATTGTCAAAAGCAGGTCATCCGTTGCCGCATAAACGATGACGCCCGTGACGACTTCGTGATTAATCCATTTCATATATTCTTCAAAAACGCCTCCAGATACGGGAGCGCCGCGCCGATCGCGATGTTGTGTTTCGGCATGAGGCTGATGCGGATAAAATCGCGCGGTTCGTCAAACGGCGTCATCGCGTCAATGCGGTCGTAAATACCGTCAATGTCAGCCTGCGTCAGATACGGTGCGAGATACCCGCCGAGAACAAACACACTGTCATATAAAAGGTGCAGCATATTGATTGCTTCGGCGAGATGGTCGAGGTATGTCTGCCAGCGTTTGTCGACGTCAGAGCCGCTACCGCGCTCTAAACGGTCAAAAAACGACTCAATCGGCTCATCGCCGAGCAGCGCTTTTAACGAACAAAGTGTTTCCATACAGCCGCGCCGCCCGCAGTAGCAGGGATCGCCGTCTTTGCGCATCATCATATGTTCGACGGTTGCCGTATGCCCGTGCTGTCCCGTCAAAATCCGACGCCCGCAGACCATCGCGGCACCGAGATGGCGGCTGAGTGAGAGATAAACCATATCCTGTAAATCCGGCGAAAGCCAGAGTTCCGAAAGCGCCGCACCGCCCGCGTCATGCATGAATTGACACGGAAACGGCAGGCCGGACGCAAACGCGTCAATCGTAAGCCCCGTGCACTGCAGGATTTTGCCGTACGTGATCGTGCGTCCGTCCGGCGAAACGAGTCCCTGCACGGCGATTCCCATGCCGAGGACTTTTTCCGTCGGGATGCCGAGTTGTGCGAGAAACGCGAGGATCTCATTACATACGGAGCGGTAATACGATTCGTCCTGACGAAAGGCGAGCGGCAGCACTTCGCGCCCGATCTTTTCGCCGTAGAGATTCATGACAATGATTTTGACTTCGCGGCGCAGGATCTCGACGCCGACACTGACGCGGTAATCTTCCGTGACGGTATAGGCGACGGCTTTACGGCCGACAAATTCCGAGTCAAACTGACCCGCGCGGCGGATGAGACCTTCCTCTTCGAGTTCCGCGAGCTTTGACGTCACGGTCGGACGGCTCAGATGGAGTGTATAGCTGATATCCTGCTGGGAGGTTTTTCGTTTCTTATAAATGTAGCGATAGATGAGTTCCCGGTTCGTCTGTTTGATCTTCCCCGGCGTAATGCTCTTCGTCATGGCTGCCGATCCTTTCTGAGTAATAAAATGTCTTGTCATAACGTATTGTAGCGTATTGTCAAATAAAACGCAATAATTTTGTTAAATTATTTTGTAAAAGAAATTCAGCAAAAAAATTTGAAAATTTATCGTATTCTTTATTGACGTTTCCGATTTCGTATGCTATTATGTAATCACAATTTGATAAACGATTTATCAAAATTAATTTCAAAAGTGGTTTTAAGGATTTTAGAGATAAGAAAGGAAGCATCATCATGGGTATCATCGAAAACATGCGTCTTGACGGCAAAAAAGGTTTTGTCACGGGTGCGGCACGCGGAATCGGCAAATGTACGGCAACGGCGTTTGCCGAAGCCGGCGCTGACGTCGCCATCGTTGACCTTGACATCGAGACGGCCAAGAAAACGGCTGCCGAAATCGCAGAGAAAACGGGCCGTAAAGTCATCGCCGTTCAGTGCGACTGCACGAACGAAGAACAAGTCAATCAGATGGTTGCTACGGTTGTCAAGGAACTCGGCGGACTGAATTTCTGCCACAACAACGCGGGTATCTGCATCAACGCCCCGGCTGAGGAAATGACGTATGCGCAGTGGCTCAAAGTCATTAACATCAACCTCAACGGCATTTTCCTGACGGATATCGCAGCCGGCAAATACATGCTCGCAAACGGCGGCGGTTCCATCATCAACACGGCTTCGATGTCCGCACACATTGTCAATGTGCCGCAGCCGCAGTGCGCATACAATGCGTCAAAAGCCGGCGTCATCCAGCTGACGAAATCCCTCGCGATCGAGTGGGCAAAACGCGGCGTTCGCGTCAACTGCATCAGCCCGGGCTACATCGGCACGGACCTGACGCTTTCGAGCCCGTCCCTCATTCCGCTCATCGAGAAATGGAATGCGATGGCTCCGATGGGACGCCTCGGCAAACCGGAAGAACTCGAATCCATCTGCGTTTACCTCGCGGGTGACACGAGCTCCTTTACGACCGGCACGGATGTCGTCGTTGACGGCGCATTCACGTGCTTCTGATTTTATGACAACTTGAATCGACCGAACAGCGTCAAACGGAGGGACGCAGACATGACAACGGAACGCATGAAAGAAATCATCGAACAGGGCCGAACCGCTCTCGGCATCGAGCTCGGCTCAACCCGCATCAAAGCTGTCCTCATCGACGAAGCCGGCACCGTACTCGCCACGGGGATTCACGATTGGGAAAACTCCTTTACCCACCACATTTGGACGTATCCCCTCGAGGAAATCCACAGCGGCGTACAGTCCTGCTACGCATCTTTGCGGCAGCATGTTCAGGAAAAATTCGGTATTGACCTGCAGAACATCGGTGCCATCGGCGTCAGTGCGATGATGCACGGCTACATGGCACTCAACCGGGACGGAAAACAAATCGCTCCGTTCCAGACGTGGCGCAATACCAACACGCAGGAAGCAGCCGATATTTTGACGGATCTCTTTCAGTTCAACATTCCGCTGCGGTGGACTGTCGCCCATCTTTATCAGAGAATCCTCGACCATGAGGACCACGTTAAGGATCTCTGGTACGTTTCGACGCTGGCCGGTTACATTCATTTTTTACTGACAGGACGACGCGTCATCGGTATCGGCGATGCCGCCGGAATGTTCCCGGTTGACGAGAAAACGCATGATTATCGGGAAAACATGATCGAGGCTTTTGACAAACTCGTCGAGCCCTGCGGTTATGCCTGGAAAATCCGCGACCTGCTCCCGCAGGTTCTCGTCGCCGGTGAAAATGCCGGAGCGCTCACCGAAGAAGGCGCAAAATTCCTCGATCCGAGCGGCAAAATCCGCCCCGGCATCCCCTTCTGCCCACCGGAAGGAGACGCGGGAACGGGAATGACGGCAACAAACGCCGTTGCGCCGCGTACGGGTAATGTTTCGGCCGGTACGAGCACGTTCGCGATGATCGTTCTCGAAAAACAGCTGCAGCATTTACACCGCGAGATCGATATGGTTGCAACGCCTTCGGGTTTCCCCGCGGCAATGTCCCACGCCAATAACGGCACGACGGACCTGAACGCCTGGGTTTCCCTGTTCGGTGAATTCGCTGCCCTGACTGGTCATCCTGTCGACAAAGGAGAGTTGTTCCGCCTGCTCTACACGCATTCCCTCGAAGGCGATGTCGATGCGGGAGGACTTCTCCCCTACGGGTATTATTCCGGGGAAAACATCACCATGATCAATGAAGGCCGCCCGCTTTTCCTGCGGATGCCGGAAAGCCGCTTCACGCTTGCCAATCTCATGCGCGCTCATCTCTACACATCCCTGGGCGCCGTCAAAATGGGACTTGACATTCTGCATGACGAGGGCGTCCGTGTCGACCGCATTATGGGGCACGGCGGATTCTTCAAAACTCCGGTTGTCGGACAGCGCTGCCTTTCCGCAGCGGTGAACGCGCCCGTGACGGTCATGGATACGGCAAGTGAAGGCGGAGCCTGGGGTATTGCCCTTCTCGCGATGTTCCTCATTGACCGTCAACCGGGAGAAACCCTCGAAGATTATCTGGATACGCGCATTTTCACGCATATGACGGGCACGACGGTAACGGCGCCGCAGGAAGAAGTCGAAGGCTTCAACCGCTTTATGGAGCATTACCGTGCCGGACTTGACGTCGAAAAAGCCGCGATCCGGTCTATGAACTGGTAAGAAAAACAGGAGCGATAACATGAACAAATGGAGAAAACGCATCGGTTACGGTGTCGGCGACCTCGGCTGTAATCTCGTATTCAGCACAATGGCCTCCTACCTCATGGTCTTTTATACCGATGTCTTCGGCATTACGGCGGCAGCCGCCGGCACGATGATGCTCGTCACGAAATTCATCGATGCCATGACGGATACCGGCATGGGACTTATCGTTGACCGTACCCACACCCGTTGGGGTCAGGGACGTCCGTATTTTGCACTCGGCGCGATTCCGTTCGCGGTCTGCACATTCCTCACCTTCTACATTCCGGACTTCGGTGAAAGCGGCAAACTGATCTGGGCATACGTCACGTACTGCCTGCTTTGCACGGCTTATACCGTTGTCAACATTCCGCTCAATACGATCGTGCCGCGTTTGACATCCGATGTTCATGAACGCGATATCCTCGTTTCGACGCGTATGATCTGCGCCCTGATCGGCACGGCGATTGTCATGACGATTACGGCGCCTCTCGTTGAATTCTTCGGCCAGGGCAGCGAAGCCCGCGGTTATCTCATCACGATGACCATTTACGGCATCGCGGCTATGTTTATCTTCTTCTTCACCTTCTCTTCCACCGAAGAAGTCGTACCCCCCACCGTACAGCGTAAACATACCCTGAAAGAAGATTTCAAAGGTCTCACGTCGCAGGCATGGATCCTGTTTTTCCTCAACCTCTTCTATTTCTCCCTCTACGTCGTCCGCAATACGACAGTTATTTACTACTTCAAGTATAACCTCGGCCGCACGGACTGGCTCTCCCTCGTCGGTATGCTCGGTATCCTGTCGGGACTTCCGATGCTCTTCATTCTCCCGACGCTCGAGCGCCATTTCAAGAAACGCAATCTGATGTTCTTCAGCGTTGCGATCTACATTCTCGGCGACCTGCTCATCTATTTCGGCCAGAATTCGGTCTTTTGTCTCCTCGCCGGCCTCGTCATCACGGGTCTCGGCATCTACGGAATCTTCGGCGTCACCTTCTCGATCCAGCCGGATGTCATCGACTATTCGGAGTACAAGAAAAACGCCTCGATCTCCGGCCTCATCGCCGCATTCCAGGGCTTCTTCGTTAAAGGCGGTATGGGCCTGACGAGCTTCATCATCGGCCTCTTCCTCAAGACGGGCGGTTATGTACCGAACGCCGTTCAGACGACGAAAGCTCTGAGCTATATCGAGTTCAGCTTCATCTGGATGCCGCTCATCCTCTGCTGCATTATCGCGGGACTCACCGTCTTCTACAAACTTGACGCGATCCGCACCAAGATGACCGTCGTTCTCGAAAGCCGCCGCGAAGAGATGCGTCTCGGCGAGTCGGTAAAAGGAAATTAACGACAATTCGGCCGCAGTTTTCTCCACATCCACATAAAAAATCCGTCGGGTTTTCCCGGCGGAATTTTTTTGCTGTCGTTGGCAAGTATTGATTGATAAGTAGTTAACGTTGCACTTTTCGCGATTTTATCCATAACTGCAACGTTAACGCCCAATATTGCCAGCAATCGTTGCCGAACCATACGGTCTATGTTACAATTTTTACAGGTGCTACCAATACGGTAGGCGGTTAATCCGAGCCCCGGAAAGGGGCGAGGCCTATGACATTGTATGATTTCCTGACGATCGTTTTTTTCGTCACGTTATGTATAATCGCCATCAGGGCATAAGAATAGCCGCCTTGAGCGACCAAACCTAGGCGGCTATCTTATAGACGTTATTGTTTTGGGGCTGACCGCTTATCGGCAGCACCTTTTCTATGATTATTATATCGCACGGCGAGATTTTCGGCAAGAGGCGTCAAATCCTTTGCCGAAACGTTCATAACACGGTATAATAGAACAGTTACTGATTCATTTGCAAACAAGGAACGAATTGACATATGGATAATATTACGTGGAAACGAAATTTACGCAGCAGGCGGCGCCGCAGCGGCTGTTTGTTTACCGTTTTGCTGCTCATCGTGATCATCGGCGCGGCTTTTGCCGGCTGGTATTACTTTTTTTACATGCGCACGCCGGAATTTGCGCTGAAGCAGATGCAACAGGCGATCGAACAGGACGATCCGGACGCGTTCGCGCGCTACGTCAACCTCGACATCGTGACGTCACGCGCCTACGATGACCTGACGGCTGACCTGTTCCGCTATGACACGTCACTGACGGATACGCAGCGCACGAGCTATCAAAAATTCTATACGCTCGTCAAGCCGCAGCTCACGGGCGGCACGATCGACGTGATCAAAGACCGCATCGAAACGGGACGCTGGATCTCCCCCTCAGGCACGAATATCCTGCAGGGGCATCAGCTCGGTATCGACTACGAACGTTTCCTCGAACGCAGCCAGCTCCGCAATACAACGCTGGTCCGCATCGGCGCGACCGAGCGCAAAGGATCGAGTGCCGTCGTTGACATTGACGTCATCGAAGACTACACGCAGACGCCGTTTACGCTGCAGGTTGTCATGGAACAGGATATCAACGACCGCTGGCAAATCGTCTATATCCGCAATTACAAAGATTATCTTGACACGGTTGCGCCGCTCCAAAATAAAGACATCGCATCCTACATCGCCGCGACTCAGCCCGTTGTCGACCGCTATAACGGTGTTTTCGCCGCACAGCAGTCGCGTTTCAAACAACTCACGAAAACACGTGACGGCTATTTCTCCGACGCCCAGCGCGAAGCGATCGCGGCGCTCCTGACGAACGAAGTCATCCCGACGCTGCAGGCATATCAACAGGAACTCGACACGATCGAAGTCCCCGTCGGTGCCCAGTACCTCGCGCGTCAGCGTCAACAGTCGACGGAAACGACGATCAAAGCTTGGCAGCATTTTATCACCGGTATCCGCGAAAACCGTCAATCCGAATTTGACACGGCGGCGACGTTCCAAAAGCAGGAGCGCGCGATTGATATCCGCATCAGCGATATCATCCGCCACACGGCAGTAAGCCGCGATATTCCGAATATCCCGTGATGACGTTTCCATAACACGACGGGTCAGTGACGCGGCCCCGGATACCATGTTGCCGGCTGAATATACGATAACTCGACGGGGCGGAGGGCACGTCGTTTGCCTTAAAAGCTGCCGGCTAAACGTCAGACGGTTTCCCTTAATTCAGTCGCCTCAAATCAAATCGCTGCGCTTAAACAATTTGAGGCTCCGTGGGAAACCGTCTGACGTTCTTAACGCCTCTTCGCAGCAAACCGGCAAACGGCGTGCCCTCCGCCCCTTACGTTTCTCTTTTTCGATATACGTCACGGTAAATCGGCCATTTTCAACCCATGTACTCGAAAAAGCCCGGTTATCCGGAAGCCTGCTTCGGCAGACTGACGGATAACCGGGTTTTCTTTATTGCAAATTACCGTTATGAGGATTCCGGATGACTTGCGGCGTCAAGACGTCAAAGTCAAATCCACGTCATATGAGGATGCAGGCACCGTGAAACGCGATTGATCTCGGAGAAGATAACGTAAGGGTCAGTGACGCGGCCTCGGATGCCTCGTTGCGTTAGGCGTTAAGCAAACAATACACTTTCGCCCGGAGCCTGTTTCTTTTTAGCGAAGCGGTTTGAAACAGGCGACTGAATTAAGCGAAAGTGTATTGTTTGCAGCCGGCAACATGGTATCCGGGGGACGCGTCACTGCCCCGTCGTGTTACCGTAAACTTACGCCGAAATTTCTTCTTTTGCGGGCGGCGGATCATCGCGGTTGATGTGGTAAGCCGCAACATACATCGTCGGGAGAACGAGAAGCGTCAAAACCGTCGCGACAAAAAGTCCGCTTGCAATCGCCGTCGCCATCGGTCCCCAGAACGTACTCGCCATCAACGGAACCATACCGAGGATCGCCGCCGCGGCCGTCAGCATAATCGGACGGAAACGCAAAATCGCCGAATCCACAACCGCATCCCACGGCTTCTCCCCGTCCGCCAAATGCTTATCAATCTGATCGATCAAAATAACCGAATTGCGGATAATCATCCCCGACAGCGCGAGAATACCGAGCACCGCGACAAACCCGAGCGCCGAATCCGTAATCAGCATCCCCCAGCTGACCCCGATAATCCCGAGCGGCGCCGTCAAAATCGTCAGCGCCATCTTCTTGCCGCTCCGAAGCTGGAACATGAGAAGCGTCATAATAATGACAACCATAACGGGGATCGGCTTCATCAGATAATCCATCGACGTTTCACTGTCATCGAGCGTACCGGCCTTCTGAATACTGCACCCGAGCGGCAGATCCTTGCGCAGATTCTCCGTGGCGTCATACGCCTTGAGCGTCGCGTCATTCGCCGTACCGGACTTGACGTCAGCGCGAACCATAACAGACGGCAGCAAGTTATAACGCTTAATGAGGCCGTCCTCCGCGTCATAGGAAATCTTCGCGATCTGCGACAGCGGCACATAACCGGCCTGCCCAAGATAAATCGGCAGATCCTTCAGTTTTGACAGATCCTCGCGGTCAACGGCCGCCATGCGCAGGTCAATGTCAATCGTGCGGTCGCCCGTATAGAACTCCGCGGCTTTCGCGCCCGTGATTTCCGTATAAAGCGTCTGCGCAACCGTCGTACTCGAAAGTCCCATCGCGCGCAGCTTGTCCTGATCGAGCTCGAGGTGCATGACCTTGCTCTTTTCGTTCCAGTCGAGGCTGACATTATACACATTGCTGTCTTCGCTGATGATGTCCGCGACTTCGTGCGCGAGCTGTTTGGCCTGATCCGGCGTATACGCAGTCACGCGCAGCATAACGGGATAATCCGCCGGAGGGCCGGTCTGGATGTACTTGATACTGCCGCGTACATTCGGCATGTTATTGTCAAGTTCCGACTGAATCGCCTGCGCAAGGCGTTCGCGCGCCTCCGTATCCTTCGCCGTAATGACGAATTGGGCGCGGTTATCCGCGTCGGCTTTCGGGTCAACCGTCAGGACAAAACGCGGCGCATATTGACCGACATAGAACGAGTAATTCGTCATATCGTCCTGATGCTCCTGCAAAAAGGCCGAGAGCGTATCGCACTCCGCCTGCGTCGCCGCCATCGAGGAACCTTCCGGGAGCTGCAGTTCGACGAGAATTTCCGGACGCAGCGACGGCGGGAAAAATTCCTGTTTGATAAACTTCATCATAAAGCACGACACGGCGAAAATCAGCACCGTGCCGACGAGAACCGGTTTCCGGTGATCGAGGAACCAGTTCAGTACGCGGCGGAACCACTGATAAAAGCGGCTCTGATACGGATCGATATGACCTTCGGCGTCGCGCTTGACGTCAACTTTGATGAGATAATAGCCGTAAAGCGGCGCGACCATGACCGAGCAGATCCAGCTCAGGATCAGCGCGATACTGATAACCGGGAAAAGCGCCTGGCAAAACTCGCTCGCCATGCCCTGAGAAAACGCCACGGGGATAAAACCGGAACACGTAATGAGCGTGCCCGTCAGCATCGGTTTTGCCGTCGCGCGGAACGCATAGCAGGCCGCGTCAAACCGGTTGAGTCCCATTTCGAGTTTGACACTCATCATTTCGACGGCGATAATCGCGTCATCGACGAGCAGGCCGAGCGCGATGATGAGCGAACCGAGCGAAACTTTGTGCAGGTCAATGCCGAGCGCGTACATAAAGCAGAACACGCCGGCGAGAACGAGCGGAATACAGCCCGCGACGACGAGTCCCGTGCGGAACCCGAGTGACAGAAAACTGACGGCGAGAACGATGACAATTGCCTCGACGAGCGTTTTGACAAAGTCATGAATGGACTCGTCAACGACACTCGGCTGGTCGGAAACCTGATGAATCTCGATGCCGACCGGCAGATCGGCACTTACAGCCGCGATCTGCTTTTTGAGGTTTTCGCCGAGTTTGAGAATATTGCCGCCGTCCTGCATCGAAACGGCGATGCCGATGGCCGGTTCGCCGTTGTAGAACATTTTCGGCTCGGCCGGCTCCGCGTAGCGGCGTTCGACTCGCGCGATGTCACCGAGACGGAAAATATGTCCGTTCGCGTTGATCGGCAGATCGCGGATCGCCGCAATGTCGTCAAACATCCCCGAAACACGCAAATAGACGTTATCCGACTCCGTTTCGACTTCACCGGACGGCGTCATCTGGTTCTGACTTTTGATCGCATTGGCGATGACCTGCGGACTGATGCCGAGTTCCGCGAGTTTCGCGTTCTCGACTTCGACGTAGACTTTCTCTTCCTGTTCGCCGATGAGCTCGACTTTCTGGACCGTCGGGACATTTAACAGCATACGCCGCGTTTTTTCCGCGTATTGACGCATTTCTTCATAGGAAAATCCGTCACCCGTCACGGCATAAATTGACCCGAACACGTCGTCAAACCGGTCGTTGTAGTACGGCCCGTAAACGCCCTCCGGGAGGTTGATTTTCTCGTCTTCGCAGAAATTGCGGACATCTTTCCACGTATTGCGGATCTCCTGCTTCGAGATCTCGTCGTCGAGCGTCACGTAAATGATCGTCTGACCCGCCCGCGTCTCACTTTCGATATGGTCGAGGTGCGGCGTGTCCTGTATCTTCTTTTCGAGTTTATCCGTGACCTGATCCTGCATTTCCTGCGCCGTCGCGCCCGGCCATGCGGCCGAGACGACCATTTCGCGGATCGTGAACTGCGGATCCTCCATACGGCCGAGATTGATGTACGAATAGACGCCGCAGATCGCGACCATGATAACGAAATACCAGACGAGCGCCCGGTTTTTCAGGGAAATTTCCGTGAGATTCCTCATTTGCCCGCCTCCGTCCTGACGGACTGGCCTTCGCGCAGTTTATGCACGCCGGCCGTAACAACCGTATCACGCGGATTGAGTCCGTAAACGACGACATTGTTGTCATCAAATGACTCGACGGTGACATGCTTCAGTTCGACCGTATGGTCATCCGTGACGACCCAGACCTGCGGCTGATCGCCCGATTGATAAATCGCGGACATCGGCAGAATCGATCCGCCTGCCGTGCCGGTTTCGCCGCGCACGGAAACACTCGCCGTCATGCCGAGTCCCATCCCGTCCGGGGGATTCGGGACGGAAACACGCACGCGGTATGTCCGCGCCGCCGCGTCGGCCATCGGCGAAATTTCGCGCACCGATCCCGGGACGGGAGCGCCGCCGAGTGCCCAAAATGACACATCAACCGGCATGCCTTCACTGAGCGCGCCGACCTGATTTTCCGGTACACTCACTTCGACTTCGAGTTCTCCCGTCTGCACAAGTGTCAGGACATTTTGACCGGCCGCAACGACCTGACCTTCCTCGGCGTTGACAGCCGAAATGACACCGTCTGCTCCCGCGACGAGATTCGTATACCCGAGTGCGTTATGTCCCTGTGCCGCGGCGGCAAGCGCATTCTGGTATGCGGCAAACGCAGCGTCATAATTCGTCTGATACTGATCGAGAACCGCCGCCGGGATCGCGTCGGCCTGATAAAGTTCGGTGTAGCGCGCGAGATTACTCTGAGCGAGATTGAGCTGCGCGCGCGCCGACGCGACCTGCGCATCACCCTGATTGGCCTTTTGCTCCACATCGCGCGAGTCAATGACCATCAAGACATCGCCCGCACGCACGCGGCTTCCGGCCTGTACATTACGTGCGAGGATCTGTCCGCCGACCTGAAACGCCATATTCGTCTCATAGCGTCCGCGAACCGTGCCGGAGTACGTATTCACGGCACTCACCTGTCCCTGCCCGGCAGACTGTGTTTTGACATAAGGAGCCTTCGTTTCGGCCTGCTGCTCCGAGCATCCCGACGCGAAAAGCAACATCGCCGAAAGTCCGAGTGCCGCCGCTTTAACGGGGAATCGCGTCGAAATCGCCATTTTCGTCATCCTCCTCCCCGCCCTCCGGGATCGATTTTACGAGTTTCGAAAAGTCCGCATCACAGGCGCGGGTTCCTAAGATATCGAGCCCGTCCATGACCATTTTGACATGATCATCCGGAATATCCTTGATGAGATAATCGATCCACGTCGAAAGAACGTTATCGAGATACGCACGCTGGTTCAGTCCCCGCTCTGTCAGGTAAATATGCTTGACGCGGCGGTCGAAACTGTCCTGTTCGCGGCGAACAAAGCCTTTCTGCTCCAGCATATTGACCGTTCGCGTCACAACGGCTTTATCCAAAAACAAAGCCTCCGCGAGTTCATCCTGTTTCGCTCCTTCATCCTGATAAATATGTTTGAGCATGACGTATTCCGAATAAGTCAGCCCCAGTTTCTGACAGGCTTCCACGATAAACAACTGCGAACGCCGATAGAGTACGGCGAACCAGCGGGCTATTTTATGATAATTTCGCTTCTCATCCATGATAAATCCCTCCAGGAGACCGATCGGTTCATATTAGAACATTTCTGTTTTCATTATAAGTCTAAAATTGATACTGTCAACCAGTTTTATCAGGAGTTCCGTCGATTCGTTATATATTCCTATATTTTCGCGCCAAAGACGTGTATAATAGACTTATCGATTGTCTATATGGAAGGAGTATTCAAAAATGGGTTATCCCCGTGTCGGACATATCAATTTTCTTAATGTCCTCCCCCTTACCTGGAGCTATGCACACGGCGCCGACCGCGGGCTCGTACTGACGCGCGGCGTACCGGCTGTGCTCAACAATGACATTGTCAAAGGACGCCTTGACATCAGCAATGTTTCCTCAATCATCTACGCGCGTAACAACGAGGACCTCGTCGTGCTGCCGGATCTCTGCGTCAGCACCGACGGTGACGTGCAGAGTATTATCCTCGTCTCGCGCAAACCGATCGATGACATTCACAATGACAAAATCATCCTGACGGCCAAATCCGCTACGTCGCACTGTCTGTTAAAAATCATCCTGCGCGCCGCTCACGGTGCCGTGCCGAACTACTACGTCCGCCATATTGTTCCGGAAAATCCGATCCCGGATGACGCGACGGGATCGCTCTTCATCGGCGATGACGCACTCTGGCTTTATCACCACAAGCAGCCGGATCTCTACTACTACGATCTCGGACACGAATGGAAACGCCTGACCGGCAAAAAGATGGTTTACGCCCTCTGGGTTGCGAACCGCCGTTTCGCGGAGGAATCGCCGGAACTCCTGCAGCTCGTTTACGACCGTCTCGTCAACGCATTCCGCACTTGGCCGCAGCACAAACAGGCCGCGATTTGCGGCGTTCTCAACGAAAAACCGTTCACCTATCCCCAGCTCGACCGCTACCTCGGGCCCGTGATCCGTTGGGATTTGAAAGACGATTATCTCGAAGGGCTCAAGACGTTTTACCGCCTCGCCCACGAGCTCAATCTCATCAACCACGTCCCGGAGATTACATTCGCTTCGGTGCATCGGACGTGATTCTTACGTTTCGGTAACGAGACCGGGACAGCGGTGCCGCCTCTGCCTAAAAGGCGGGATGAGGGCCTGCCATCTGCCTAAAAGCTGCCGGCTAAACGTCAGACGGTTTCCCTTAATTTTGTCGCCTCAAATCAAACCGCTACGCTTAAACAATTTGAGGCTCCGTGGGAAACCGTCTGACGTTCTTAACGCCTTCCTGCAGCAAAACGGCAGATGGCAGGCCCTCATCCCTCACGTTTGTCTTTTTCCCCGAAACAAGACATAAAAAGTCCCGCTCTCTGTCGTAAGGCAGAAGCGGGACTTTTTTACGCGGAAATTTCCTAAGCAACGCAACGTGAGGGACAACGGCGCCGAACAGGCTGACTTGCTGCATAAAGCCGTTAAGAAAGAAATCCGCTTTCGCCCTGCCGACTGAATTGTTTAAGCGCAGCGGTTTGATTCAGTCGGCTTTAATTCGGCGAAAGCGGATTTCTTTTAGGCTGCAGTGTGGAAGCCTGTTCGGCGCCGTTGTCCCGTCTCGTTACCGAAACTTACAACTTACCGCAATAATCTTACTGGAAAAACATCGAATAATATCCCATCGCGAAAATATACAAAACGATGAGCGGCAAAACATACGTCAGATACACGCGAAGCCACTTCGGGAATGCAATACCTTTACCGGTATCTGCCTCGCGAATAAAATTATCCCAACCCCAACCGTAACGGCTCGTGCAGAACGCGAGATACACGAGACTGCCGAGCGGAAGCAGGTTATTGCTGACGAAGAAATCTTCGAGCGCGAGCACATTCGAACCTTTGCCGAGCGGCTGGAAACCGCTCCATTCATTGAACCCGAGGACACACGGCATCGACAGCAGGATAATGACGAGCATACCCCAGCGGATGATCGTGCGGCGGTCTTTATGCGTCAATTCGAAGAAGCAGGCAATGAGGTTCTCGAAAACGGCGATGACTGTTGACATCGAGGCAAACGTCATAAAGAGGAAGAACAATGCGCCCCAGAGATTGCCGAACGCCATATGGTTAAATACGTTCGGCAGCGTCACGAACAGCAGGTTCGG
>CACXCC010000108.1 GCA_902766015.1 uncultured Veillonellaceae bacterium | reverse complement strand
CTCATGAGCAGATTGAAAAATCGGCTCAACATTGTCCGGTGGCTCTCACCATCATATTGGGTGGCTCTGATTCATCGGTATATTCATTCAGATCTTTTGACGCATCCATAGAATAAACAATCCATACCTGATCCCTTGCACGGCTTACAGCAACATTATACCGTTGCCAAGTCTTATTATCTCGTGTCAGTCGTAAAGGAGTAGTTCCTCTATTACTGTCAACCATATTCAGGATAATGACATCACGTTCATCACCTTGGAACTGCGAAGCATCGCCGCAAAGAATTTTATGGGATGTCATATCGACGTTTTGGTTAAGCAACAGACGCGTGATATATTTTGCCTGTTCATTTCCCAAAAGGGAAATAACGCCAATCGTTTTATGAGCGTACTCCTGTGAATCGATCATCGCACGGATCAACGCTACCGTTGTTTCAGCTTCTACCCGATTAATTTTCCGTGTTTTATCGCGTTCTCCATCAACCCGGTACGACACCAAAGATGGCATAAGATTGCAATCACTTGTATCGCGAAGCGGTTTAATCTTACCTTCATAACAGTAGATATTGGAAAAGCCGATAATATCTGGTATACAGCGAAAATGTTCTTTCAGCATCAACGGTCGACAAATTTGACTGCCGATATCATACAATGAAGTAGTGCCATCATATGTAGCAGCATTCGGAATGCCTTGCAAATGCGATTGGATCATCTTCGTGACATTATCTAAATCAACGCCTACTGCCAACGGACTTACCTGTTTATCATCACCGACAATGATGACTTTCTTTGCCAAATACAACATGGTAAGTGCGGATAAATCAGCCTGGCTGGCTTCGTCGATAATAACAACGTCAAATTGGTTTTCCCCGGGGACAAGATTGTTCAGAGCTGTTCCTATAGTCATAACCCAAGCCGGGACAGCATCCTGACATTTGGACATGAGTTTTCGCGCTTCAGCCCGTAATTGAGGAGCACGTTTTCCCGTTCCTTTACCAATTTTTCTGGTCAGTTGAACCCAGCCCATCAAATTTTGCTGAAGCGCTCCGTCTTGTTCCGTACGCTGCAACAAATGAAGCCATGCACGATACGATGCAACCAATTCCGTCTGTTCTCTATATTCTTGCTCTAATTCATGGCTTTGCTTCTGTAAGTAATCAAACGGTTGCGAAGTAATATCTTCAACAATTTCCTTATACTGCTTCCATTTCCATACCTCGAATAACTGTTTAGGCGGAATGGAATCCCCGTGAATTCCCGTGCGGACACGAATACATTCGGCCCACTGCGGAGCAGCAACACTTAACCTTTGCAACAATTCTCTACGCTTTTTATAATCAGCATTTTTGTAGTACAGTTCCGATATTTTGTTATACGTCAATGCATAACCTGAGAGATCACGTGTCTGCCAAGCTTGAATTAAATCTGTACATAAACCCGACTCGGAATTATGAACAGCCTGAACCTGTTTCGTTGTTCTCTCTACTGTCTGATCGGTCATATACAAGGAAATATTTTTTCGCTGGAGCTCACACCAATCTTTCAGGGAAGTGTCTGTAATCGTCAACAGTTTTCTTATACGCCCTTCATCATCCATGGCATCATCAAAAACGACCAACGAACCAAAAGGAATACCTGCCTCATCAACCAATGACATGAATTTCTTGTATTCCGTATCATACCAATCTAGATAGCGTTTTATTTTTTCGACATAGTTTACAGCAACCATTTCCGGTGCATAGGCACGCAAATCTTCAAATGACGGCAATCCATTACTTGCCATTAATGCATCCCAATAGCGAGAGGTTTGTTTCCGTAATTCCTGCAAATGTATATATTGTAAAGCCTTATCACAATCTTCGGCGTTTTTTAGAGTATGCCCATTTATTTTGATACTATCATCAACCCGATCATATTCTTTATTCAACAGCCGTTTAATTCGCCCAATTGTCTCTCCTTTGGCATATATCGTTTTCATTTTCTCTATAGTTCTATTAAATGCACCATAGTCTTCCTGAGACGTTAACTGGATTTCAACACCGAGAAGATTATCGGATACAGTTCCTGAATAATCATAAGTTTCTTGGATACTGTTGACAAGTTTATTCCATCTTGTCTTAAATCCAGTCCCCCGTTTCCCATCCGCTGCTACAAGAGCGGCCCATGCTTCATAATCCTCTAACGTGGCGAGATATTGTTCAAGCACCTTGACATTATCTAATGGAACAATTTTAAAATCCAAACGTTTCCCACTGGTACTGAGCATTTCATAATGATCTTCTGAATTTATCCATTGAAGACCAGCCTGTTTTGCTGCGGTTTCAATCTCATCCAGCAACTGCTTTTGATTTGTCAGTAAGTTGTCAAGCCCCTCCGGTGACGGCAATATCTTAGGATCGGGAAGATCCTGATCCATTTCATTTTCTTCCTGTTCCGAAATCGATGTATTACTGTTATACAACCAGATAAATTCTTCACTGCTGAGCGGCAGAGGCGAACCGATTTTTATCGTTCCGGGGATAATATCGCCATATTCCGTCTCATGGTCATGGACATACTTCGCTGCATTAATCGGAGAAATCCCTTCTCCTTGAAAGACAATCGTTTCATATTCTTTATTTTGCAAAGTGTAGATTCGTTTTCGTACGGCAGCTAACTTACCAATGATTTCCACACGAGCCTGTTGAGCCTCGTCTGCTTTACGTTTCACTTCCAGTGAATTCGTCCCCGAAATATATTCCGTAATACCATTAACGGATTCTTCCATATCTTTATTGGTATCATCCAGCAAGGAAACGCAAAGATTTCGTATTTCCGTTGGTAATTTATTTTTCAGAACAGACAATGCTTTTGCTGTATAACTCGTTACCAGAACACTTTTCCCCTGTGCCAAAAAATGTCCCATTAAATTAGCAATCGTATGTGTTTTACCGGTTCCCGGCGGTCCCTGAACCAAAACAGCATCGTGCTTTTCAATCTCCTGCGCAATCTGAAGCTGTTCCCGATTTGCCGGCTTTGACAGAAGAATATCCGGATCTTCACCGCCTACTTCCGCCAATAATTGATCAATTGACGGCTCTGGAATATCTTCCAACACTTCCTGAGTATGCGTTCCCACAATTTTATGGATTACTGCCGGTGCATATCCTGTTGCATCAATATTTTCAAGAACTTTATCCGTAAATTTACCCAGCCCGTCCAACTTTTTACGAATGAAGAACACCGGGTTATCCTGTACGAACAAAATATCTGGAGATCCTTTTGGTACTTTTTGAGTTTCCTTCAGAAATTTTCCTTTCTCACACAAAGTATTAATCGATGTTCTCAGAAAATCACAACCGTCATGATGATCCAATGGATGATAATTATTATCTTCCAAATTTTCCATTACTTTGGCAATTGCAGAATGATTAACTTCATCAACGGTATTAAATATTGTATTACAAAACTCTGACGGACGCTCCGAATCGCTAATTACAATTTCGCTTTTATCCGGATGATACTTAATTTCTACGCGCTTCAAGAGAAGCGGATAGTGAATCGTCTTATCATTTGTATCCGTAAGGATACCGTTACCGACCATCATTTCCTTTGATTCACTATTTTGCTCTGCCTCGATATACCACTCGTACAAGTCAAAATAAAAATTACGAATCTGCTCGAGCTTTTTCTGTTCTTCTACCCATAAGTCACGTTTCTTCAGCCATCCGCTGTACTGTCGAACTCTCTGCGGGTTATCGGAAAAATTCTCTTGCAAATTTACTTTTGTTTCCTTGCCATCATCCCCAATTAACGGAAGAAAATTCAATAATTGATCTACCGATTCAGACCGATCATTTTTTACAGTATCATATAATTTGACATCTTTATGGTAATCTTCCCATCCCGGCTGTAACCATTTCTTAAAAGCACGTCCCGGTTCCGGGCAGGCAGTAAAGTCCGGTTTTTGGACTGACAAAATAATATCGTCATCGACTTCCTCGTCTTCTCCATCAACCGAGATTTCAGTATTGCGATTATGCAAACAGATATATGGTGTATCAGCAGGAATATCGTTCAAGAAAAAACACCTTGGCTCTTTCAGGACATCCTTTATTGTATTTCCTCTTTGCTCACCATACTCTTTTATGAACTCAAAGATCGATTTGATTTTATTTACATCGTTGACTTCTTCTGCCATATACGTCATCTCCCCGTCAACTGATATTCATTGTTCTATTATTTCTCCAAGAATGCCGTAATTCCTACCAGAACGACAAGAATAGCTTAATCCCCGCTCATAGCATATTGTCATCCACCAGCAAAAAGTCAACGATATTGACATTCCGCACCCCGTCATAGTCCCTGATATACGTCCGATCCGTCGTCAACAGAACCTTTTTATACTGATCGGGGATTTTCCGCAAAGGGGTCAGTTCCCGATCCCGGGTCTGCGCGTCCATGACGCTTGCCGACACCTGGTAATACACTTTCTCATCCATCTTTTCCGCGATAAAATCGACTTCAAGCGTGCCGAGGCGACCGATTGACACCTTATAGCCGCGGCGCAGGAGTTCTAGATAGACGACATTTTCGAGAATATGTCCGTAATCGCCGTCGCGGAACCCCAGCAGGACATTGCGAATACCGGTGTCGACGATATAATATTTCTCCTGTGTTTTCAGATAAGCCTTGCCCTTGATGTCATAGCGCTGCGCACGGTAAAAGATGAACGCTTCCTCGAGCATTTTCATGTAGTTGTCAATCGTAATACCGCTGACTTTACGTCCCTGACTTGTCAGGTAACCGCTGATCTTTGACGTGGAAACAGTGCTTCCGATACTGTCCGCGAGAAAATGCGTCAATTGATCGAGCAGCTGCGGATCGCGAATTGCACTCCGCTGCACAACATCCTTAATGAGTACCGTGTTATAGATACCGGAAAGGAACAGACTGATCGTATTGTCATCCTGCGGTAGGCGCGGAATAACCGGCAGACCGCCGTATTTCAAATACCGTTGAAACACCGCGTCCTTATCATGCCGCCGCTCTTCCGGCAAAAATGACAGATATTCACGAAAGGACAGCGGAAACACCGCGATCTCCACATAACGTCCGGAAAGCAGTGTCGAAATCTCCGACGAGAGCATTTTTGCATTCGATCCCGTGACATAGATATCCGCGAGTCCTTCCTCGTACAACGAATTGACGACTTTCTCCCACGAGTCCACGGCCTGAATCTCGTCGAGAAGCAGATAGACCTGCGATTTTCCCTGAATCTGCTCTTTCAGATAACGATATAGTTTCCGATAATCCAGATACGCATCATATTCCAGTGACTCGAGATTCATCACGATAATCTGATTATCCGGTACACCCTGTTCCCGAAGATACGCGGCAAAGAGCATAAGCAGTGTCGATTTCCCGGAGCGGCGCATCCCGGTGATCACTTTGATCAGGGGCTGATTTTGAAAAGCGATCAGTTTTTTTAAGTATAAGTCACGTTTTATCATTTTCATCACCTAATCTATATTATACTTTATTTTTTCGTAAAAATCCCGATTTTCTAGAGTATACTTTAGTTTTTTCTTCCCAAACACATAAA
The DNA here is from genome assembly GCA_902766015.1 of uncultured Veillonellaceae bacterium. Classification (GTDB taxonomy): domain Bacteria; phylum Bacillota; class Negativicutes; order Selenomonadales; family Selenomonadaceae; genus RUG11126. The sequence goes on along the minus strand of CACXCC010000108.1, from coordinate 32,895 downwards.
AATCTGCCGTCATTCCCGCATGGACAAGGGGAATGGCGGCAGATTTTTTCTCGTAAGGGGAAGTATGTCAACAGAAAGAAGATGCCTGTCTCGAAGGGGACATGATCAGAGGAAGATAAGAGGAGAAGATGCAGGCATCTTACTCTGCTGTTGTCGGATAAAGGGACTGAACGGACATATCAAGATATTTGACGTCTTCATAATTCGGGAAGGCTTTCTGCATCGCGGCTTTGAAGCTTGCTCCGTCCGGACAGGTTTCCGCAAACGTCAGAGCCGTTTTCAGATAATCCAGTTTCGTCGTGACGGCTTCGCGTCCTTCCGGGACATAATGACTCGTCAAAATAAGCGTATAGCCGGATTTTTGATACGTCTGCAACTCACGAATTTCATTGCGGATATAATCGCGGCTTGCAAGGATACTGTGAACGTGACTGCCCATCATATGACGGTAAACAGCGTTCAGTGCGGGGATTTCCAGCGTGTACGCGTCATCATGCGATGCGAGGACTTTGACGTCAATCCCGGCAAGCGTCACGGTTTCACCGTCACGGAGAACGCGAGTCACATCGGAAGCGGCAGGCATCATGCCGTCGGCGGCATCGCCGAACGCGTTACTCAGGCCGCTTGAAATCCCGTAAATTGCGCCGCCCGGCTGCCAGTTTGTGAGCGCTTTTTCCGTCGCAAGGATCGGAACATCACCCAAACGCTCATACCCGTTCGGATGGTACGCCATAAAAGCACCGGCGATCAGCTTGCCCAATTTGTCAAGGTAGCCTTTCCACGCCGTCATGTCATCTTTCATGATCGTCGCTTCGATGAGAACGAGACCCTGATCCGATTCCAGAGCATAGCATTCATCCGACAGCGCGTCACCGGTACGGAACGCGTGAACTTTGATGTCACCGTATTCCGTCACCGTGACTTCACCCTGATTGAGCGGCACGATCTCCATGATCCGGGCACCGGGAACCTGCGCAGCAGCCGAAGCCGTCGACATGACCGGGTTCGTCAAGTCAAAATTTGTCATCCCCGGCACGGAAGGCGCGCCCAAAAGCATTGCGGCAAGGCCGAACGTCACGGCCGGTTTCATGAAACGTTTCATCGGTAAACACTCCTTTATCCGTAACTTTGACATCACTCTTTTTGATGTATTAATCTTGATTACATTTAGCATTATACAGTCGTTTTGTAGTAATGTCAACAATTACATTAAAAGGAAATACACCTATACTTTGACTTTTATCTCGAATTGCCGAAAACTGCACCGCCATGCAAAAAAAGACCCTCCGTGGGAAGTCGGAGGATCTCAGTGGTGAGAGAATATATCAGGATGTAATGGGTAAATCAGGGTAGTGTCAGACAGTTCCGGTCAGCGGACGTGGTTGAACGTGCCTTTGCCCGGATAAACGGCGCTCTTGCCGAGGTCTTCTTCAATGCGCAGAAGCTGATTGTACTTTGCGACGCGCTCAGAGCGGGAAGGTGCGCCTGTTTTGATCTGGCCGGCATTCGTCGCGACGGCAAGATCGGCGATCGTCGTATCCTCGGTTTCGCCGGAACGATGCGACACGATGGCCGTATAACCGGCTTTATGCGCCATTTTGATCGCCTCGAGCGTCTCGGAAACGGAACCGATCTGGTTGAGCTTAATGAGAATCGAATTGCCGCAGCCGAGGTCAATGCCTTTCTTCAGGCGCTTCGTATTCGTGACGAAAAGATCGTCGCCGACGAGCTGAACTTTGCCGCCGAGTTCTTTCGTCATCTTCTGCCAGCCTTCCCAGTCTTCCTCGTCGAGACCGTCTTCGATCGAATAGATCGGGTATTTCTCGATGAGCGAAGCCCAGTGCGCGATGAGTTCGTCGGACGTGAACTCGCGTCCGGATTTCGGCTGCAGATAATGACCTTTGCCTTTCGGGCTCTTCCACTCGGAGGAAGCCGCATCCATCGCGAGGACGAAATCCCGTCCCGGTTCATAACCGGCATTGCGGATTGCCTGCAGAATATGCTCGATCGTATCTTCATCGGACTTCAGATTCGGCGCAAAACCGCCTTCGTCACCGACTGCCGTTGTCTGACCTTCGGATTTCAGGAGTTTCTGCAGCGCATGGAAAACTTCTGTCGCCCAGCGAAGTCCTTCGCGGAAGGTCGGCGCGCCGGCCGGCATAATCATGAATTCCTGTGTGTCAACGGAATTGGTCGCGTGTGCACCGCCGTTTAAAATATTCATCATCGGGACGGGGAGACGGTTGGCATTGACACCGCCGAAGAAACGGTACAGAGGAATGTCAAGTGCCTTTGCCGCCGCGTGCGAAGCCGCGAGAGAAACGGCGAGAATCGCATTCGCTCCGAGATTGGACTTGTCTTCCGTGCCGTCCAGTTCGATCATCGCCGCGTCAACGGCATAAATATCCGATGCATCCATGCCCGCGAGAGCCGGGGCGATTTTCTCATTGATGTTAGCGACAGCTTTTGACACACCTTTGCCGCCGTACTGTTTCGGATCGCCGTCGCGGAGTTCGAGCGCTTCGAATTCGCCCGTTGACGCGCCGCTCGGCGAAGCACCGCGTCCGACGGTTCCGTCCGCGAGTGTCACTTCGGCTTCGACCGTCGGATTGCCGCGCGAATCAATGACTTCGCGCCCGATAACCTGCATGATCTGTAAATAATCCTTCATCCGGATTCCTCCTTTATTGAAATCAATTATCATTTCTGTTTACATGCTTATCATACACGATTCGAGAGGAAAAATCCAGTAACCTGAGTCACAAAGATGAAAATTTTTCTCAATGAATTGACGTCAATCAGCCGAGGACCGTGTCCAGCGTCATCATGAGAGTAAAGCCGACGGCAAAAAGCAAAACGCCGATATGCGCGTGTTCGCCGGCACTCATCTCGGGAATGAGTTCCTCGACAACAACATACATCATCGCGCCTGCCGCAAACGACAATAAATAAGGAAGGAACGGGATGACCAGTTCGGCGCCGAGAATCGTCAAAAATCCGCCGATCGGCTCGACAACACCGGACGCGACGCCGCCCGCAAACGCATACAGTGCGCCTTTTCCGGCTGCTTTGAGCGGCATGGACACGATCGCACCTTCCGGGAAATTCTGGATTGCAATGCCGACAGAAAGCGCGAGTGCACTTCCCGCCGTCAAGTCCGCACCTCCGGCGAGCCACCCCGCGAGAACAACACCGACGGCCATACCTTCCGGAATATTATGAAGCGTCACGGCGAGCACGAGCATGATACTTTTGGAAAGATGCGTATGCGGACCTTCGGCTTCACTCGCAAACGAATGCAGATGCGGAATAATATGGTCGAGCAGCAGCAGGAAAAGCATACCGATCCAAAAACCGGTCACCGACGGGATACACGGCAGAATCCCCATTCCTTCGGCTTCGTCCATCGCGGGAATGAGGAGACTCCAGATTGACGCCGCCACCATGACGCCCGCAGCAAATCCCGTCAATGCTTTCTGCACCTTCGGATTCATTTCGCCGCTCATAAAAAATACACATGCCGCGCCGAGCGTTGTCCCGAGAAACGGAATCAACAGGCCCTGTACGATTTCCATCGGCATTTCGCATCACCCTTTCACGTAAGTCTTTCCTATTTAATTCTGTCCCCGCACGGTCATTCCTGCCTGACACGGAAAAAGAAAAATTTACGATTGTCTGAATTTCACTTCTTTCGTTCCTATGATATGATTAAGTTGACAACCGGGCAAAAGAAGAGTACATTCAGATAGTTGTATGGAATGAAGGAGGATTTTGCGAATGGAAGAAACGCCGAGAGAGGAACGGCTGCAGGAGATCCAGCGCCGGAAAGAAGAAGTTTTGACGGATCCTTATGCCAAGATTGACAAAAAACTGCACCTGCTGCTGCGCACGGGTCAATTGCTCATGGAAAGCGGCGCCGACAGTGACCGAACCGTCCGCGATATGACGCGCGCTGCCGCATTTATGGGCATTCCGAAAGAAAAACTGCATCTGCATGTCATGTATACGACGCTCATGTTGAACGTCAACGACCAGGATCATACATATACAGAGTTCCGCAAATGCCGAAAACACGGTGTCAACATGGAAACGCTTACAGCCGTCAGCCATTTGACCTGGCGCGCCCTGCGCGAATCGTTTTCGCTGCGTCAATACGAAGCGCTGCTCGAACGCATTGCCGCACGCCCGCGTACGTATTCCTTTTACGTCACGGCGTTGAGTGCCGGCCTTGCCTGCGGCGGTTTTTCGAAGCTCTTCGGCGGGAGCTGGCTTGACTTTGTGTTCACCGCGGTCTGCGCCTTCTTCGGCTTCTTCGTACGCCGTCTCTGTATCGAACGTTACGGATTCCATCCGTATGCCGGTATCGCCATCGCGTCGTTTGCGGCGACCATGCTCGCGTGGAGCGTACAATTCATCACGGGGAACGGAATGGCGTGGTATCCGCTCATCGCCTGCGCGCTCTTTATCGTCCCCGGTATCCCGCTCATCAATGCGGTTGACGATTTACTCAACGGATTTATCGTTTCGGGCATGGCACGGTTTATGCATACGCTGCTCATTGTCGGCAGTATGACATTCGGTATCGTCATTGCGATTCGACTCGGCAACATCGCCGACTTTACGGCAGTCAGTATGCAGCCGGACAACGTCTATCTTTCTCAGGTTATCGCGGCCGGCATTTCAGCCATGTGCTTTTCCGTCATCTTCAATTTGCCGAAACATCTTTTACCCGTCGTCGGCATCGGCGGTATCATCGCCGTTATGACGCGAAATATCATGGTCCTCGAACTCGGCTTCTCGCAGATCGCCGGATCATTCACGGGCGCCGTTCTCGTCAGCGTTATCGCACTGCGCATGATGCACGTACTCCACGTGCCGATCATTACCCTGACGATCCCGTCTGTTATCCCGATGATCCCGGGCGTCCTGCTCTACCGCCTGCTCTTCGCCGTTCTGAACATCCAGACAATCAGTTCGACGGCGCTCCTCGACGGCATCCGCAGCGGTACGATCGCGCTCTTTATCATCATCGGCATCGCCATCGGTATCACGATCCCGAACATCTTCATTTCGCGCCGCCTGAACCGGGAGCGCAACGAAAAAACAAACGAACTCCTCGAACAGCGCTTCAACAGCGAAGCCTGACGTCAAACAGAAAAATCCCGAGCCATCACCGGCCCGGGATTTTTTATGCCTTTTTGAGCTGCCACTGAAACCAATTCTGCAAAATCCGCGCGTGATTGTGCACGGGATCCTTCGCCGCGTAGAGGAACGTGACATTTCCCTGCGTCAAAAGCTCCGCACACTCGCGCAAACGCTCCTGTACTTCGGGGCGCGCCGCGAGCTCGACCGTGTATTTCTCCCCGAACTCCTCGTAATGACCCGCAAGGTCCTTGTGGAACCACGTCCGCAGTTCCGGGGAGGGCGTCACGTCTTTCCACCAGCCGTCAAGTTTCGCACGCGCTTTTGCCATGCCGCGCGGCCAAAGACGGTCGATAAGAATACGCGCGCCGTCATCCTCTGCCGGCGCCTCATAAATGCGTTTGATCCGGATTTCATATGCCATCGTCAAGACTTCTTTCTGTCAAATCAATCCTATCCTTCCTTCATCGTAGCACGACAGGCAAGCCTCTTCTGTAACAAATGCTACGTTCCCGCCTTGCGAAGCCGCCGCGCCGCGCATTATAATACAGGTATGAACCGAAAATAACGGCAATTGATCAGGAAAGGATGCGATGACGATGGAACCGTGGAAAAAAAATCTCGCGATCTGCTGTCTTGCGTCCTTTATCGTCTCGATCGGCATGAGCCAAATGGCGCCGATCCTGCCGCTCTATATCCGCGAACTCGGCATCTCCGATCCCAATGAAATCGCGCGCTGGTCCGGAATTGTCTTCGGCGCAAACTTTATCTCGCTTGCGATCTTCTCGCCGATCTGGGGACGCCTCTCCGACCGGTACGGACGAAAGCCCATGGTTCTGCGCGCTTCGTGCGCACTTGGACTCGTCATGATCTGTCTCGGACTCGCACAAAGCGTTTACCAGCTCGCGATTTTGCGTCTTATTCAGGGCACGATGACCGGGTTTCAGGCCGCCGTTATCCCCCTCATCGCGCAGGAAACGCCGAAAGACAAATCCGGCTGGGCGATGAGCATGTTTTTTACATTTCAGGTCACCGGCGGACTCATGGGGCCGGTTTTCGGCGGCTGGCTGTCGGAAATCATCGGCTACCGTCATTCGTTCTTCTTCATCGGTACGTGCTGTCTGCTCGGATGCCTCGCGCTGACGCGCCTGCATGAAACAAAACGTCCGCAGCCGAAAATGGCTGACACGTCAGATACGAGTCTGGCGGGGATGTTCCGCAAACTGCCGCATCCGAACGCCGTAATCGGACTGTTTCTCACGACGCTGCTGCTTCATTTTTCGCTGACGTGCATCATGCCGATTTTGACCGTTTACGTCCATTTCCTCGATCCGACGAACGAACACATCGCCGTCGTCGCGGGTGTCATTTTCTCAAGTGCGGGCTTTGCGAGCATGCTGTTCGCGTCAAAACTCGGCCATCTCTCCGACACGCGCGGTCCGCAGGTCGTCCTGTTCGGCTGTCTTCTCCTCGCCGGCATTGTTTCCGTCCCGCAGGGAATCGTCACATCACCGTGGCAGCTTGCCGTTCTGCGTTTCATTCACGGTATCGCCATGGCGGGACTCATCCCGTCCGTCAACGCACTCATCCGCGTTTTGACGCCGTCGGAATGTCTCGGGCGTGTATACGGATTTAACCAGTCCTTCCAGTTTATCGGCATGTTTACGGGCGCTTTCATCGGCGGCAGTCTCGTCGCGGCAATCGGTATCCGCAACATGTTCTTCCTCACCGCCGTCCTGCTCCTCATCAACGCCGCGTGGTTCCGCGTCACAATCCGGCGTCAAATGCGGGATTGACGCGTGAGCGCCGAAACTTCTTCGTCGCCGACCGATTCCGCTTCACCGCCTGACGTCAAATACGGACCTGACGCGTCAAATCTTATAATTGCCCCGTCCGCCGTTCTATGATATGCTGATTATAGCAATCGTTTCGTTATTTTTATCAACCAGCGAGGTATCATCATGATCCGAAAACTCTTCGCCGTAATACTCGCCGGCTCCCTCCTCACGACTCCCGGCCTTGCCTCCGCCAAAATCGCCGGCGGACAATTGCTCTACGACGGTCACCAAACGCCCGACGGCGTCACCGTCGGCATGGACGCAAGTGTTCTCCGTGACATTTACGGCCCCGCCGACTGGGAAGGCAGCAATCCGAGCCTCCGCTCCTGGGAGCGCCACACATACCTTTATCATTATTTCTCCGACGACAAACCGACCAAAATGCTCGAGTTCGGCGTCAGCAAGTACAACAACAAAATCTGCTGGATCAGCGTCCTCGACCGGAATTTCGTCGAATAAAGCTGACATTTCCTAAACCCGTCGAATTCGACGGGTTTAAATTTTTTACGCCTGTAAAGCGTAGTTTCAACCCGCAAAAAGCATAAAAATACCGGTTACGGACATCCGCAACCGGTATTTTTGTTCATAAAATTAACGAAAACCGAAAACACACCGTATCCGGCTGATCTGGCTTCCCCGATTCAATGAGCGTACATTTGAGGCTGGAGAATTTCCGGATACCCGACAAGTCGGACATTGCCCTGTTTCTCGGCTTTGCGTCGACAACGATCGGAAAAACCGCGTTTCGAGAACAAAATATACTGCTTGTTTTTTGCCGAAAACAGTTCACTTCTCTCGATGAGCAGATCGAAAATGTCGCCGTCCAAGGCTTCGTTTCGCCACTTGCACTCGCAAAACAGCATTTCCCGATCGGCATTCCGAGCAAGAATGTCAATTTCGGTCTGTGCTTTCCGCCGCGGATCATTCCCCCACCATCGTCCCGCTTCTTCAAAAAAAATCGGGAGATTCCCTTTTTTATTTTCGCGCCACAACCACTGTAAGCAGATTTTCTCGAAAATATGACCCATGAAATCCGGCAAATACGGTTCGATGTGCCGACAGGCGATTTCTCCCATCCCATTTTGGATCATCGAATAATATTGCGGGATAAACCGGTACCAGAACCGAAACATCGTATCACTCAGCTGATAAATGCTTTTTTTTGACTGTTTCTCACCGATCGGCGTTTCCCGTTCGACGATGCCGAGTGATATAAGGTTTTTCAGATATCCGCTGCAGGCCCCCGTCTCAATGCCGACGGATACGGCAATCTGACTGAGCTTGGTTTTGCCGTCCGCAACAGCCTGCAAAACAGCGTTATAGATTGCCGGTTCCCGCAGTTCCTGCTTTAACAGATTGGACGGTTCCTCAAAAAGATATCCCATCGGGTCAAAGAAATTTCGCGTCAAATTATCCCGGATACCGGCATCCGCATCCATTTGCGCAAGATAAAACGGGATCCCTCCCGTCACGCCGTAGAGGAGTGCGAGATCTTCCGCATCCATTGTCGGGAAATAGGCCCGTGTTTCAAAAATCGTGAACGGTTCCAACTTAATCTGTGCGGAGCGGCGGCCGAAAAGCGGACTGCGATGCCCGAGAACCTGTTTTTCCATAAAACTCATAGACGACCCGCACAGGATCACATAAAGATTTAAATTTCTCCATACGTGATCAATTTCGCGTTGCAACAGAGAAGAGATTCCTTCATAGGATTTAGCTAAATACGGATATTCATCAATGACAAGGACAATTTTTTCCTTGCGTGCAAGATCTGTAACGGCCGCAAGCAGTGTGGAAAAATCCGGATAAACCGGCGCTTTGCCCCGTCCTCCCTGCATGTCATAAACGCTTTGGCTGAAATATTCCAGATTTTCTTTTGCTGTCGTCTCCAGACCGGTGAAAAAAATCGTCTTCTTATCTCGACAAAATTCCCGAATGAGCGCGGTCTTGCCGACTCGTCGCCGTCCGTATAAAACAATGCATTCGAATCCTTCCCGTTTATACCGCCGCTGCATTTCGGAAAGTTCCCGTTGTCTTCCGATAAACATTCTTTTCACCTCAAACTTTTCACTTTTAGTAAGTTACGATTTAGTAGTTTACGATTTACTAAATTATACCAAAGTACGTCGTCAAAGGTCAATGTCAAGTTCCCCGATTGACATCAGACGCCCCCGATAGTTTCCCGGTTACAAAAATGCCGGCTGCAGTTTCCACCGCAGCCGGCATTTTTACGATCTAAATCAGTGTCAGATTTTATTTCCCCGCAGCCGTCGTATCCGGCTGATCCTGCTTCGGTCGGGAAAGACCTTTTTCAAATTCTCTCTACGTCTAAACGTGTAATATAAAATAACTGTGGACTGTCCGTGTTGCGGCGCCTCTGCCGTTTGCGGGCTTCCTGAATCATCGACAACACATTGCCTGTCATCGCCGGGGCGTACCGCGGCGCGCTAAGGATGATTGACATGTCTCATACAGGCTTGATTTCCCGTAGTCCCTACGGTAAATATTTCAGGCCGTTGCCGGAATTTGACTTCGGCCCTTATCACGGATTCGTACGGCGGCGGCACAGTCTGCGGCGTCTGCAAACGGCGAACGTTTTTCGCGCGGAAGCAGCCGGAAACTGCGTTTTGCACCTTCGAGATCGTCACTGCGGAGAAGCCGCCCGTGCGGGATATTGACGCGAATGAGCGCTTTTCCCTGCCATGCGAGTTTGTACTGCAGCATGATGACGAATAAACTCCAGCCTTTGCGCGTGAGCATGTGGCCGATCCGGTTCCCTTTGCCGAATTCGCGGCCGAGTTTACGCGCCGAGATCTCTTCGATGCAGATCGCGTCATATTGACGCGCAAGCTGCGTCGTGACTTTTTGCAGGAAATCCGCCCGCTGGTTTGTAAAGCGGTCGCTCAGTGTTGACACACGCCGACGCTGTTTGACACGGTTGCGGCTGTTGCGTTTGGTCCGCGCCATTTTCCGCTGTTCCCGCCGCAAACGGCGCAGAGTTCGCAGACAATTTTGCGGCATATCCGCCCCGGTTCCGTCTGACGCGGCATAAAGTCCGTGCAGGGAAAACGCAATGCCGGCAAATGTATGCGGGTCAATCGCCCGGACTTGGTTTTCGTCCTCGACGAGAATGCTCACATAATATCTGCCGCCCAATGTCCGGGTGACCGTGACGGTCTTGATTTTCCCCGTAAACGGACGATGCTGACGAATCCGGATAAAGCCGATTTTCGGCAGGCGGATATGCCCGCGCTCGATGCGGACCGAGCCGCGCTGATTATTTGTCGCGTAACTCTGGTGCAGGCTTTTGCGCGATTTAAACCGCGGGCGTCCCGCGCCTTTACGCTGGAAATAATTTTTATAGGCGTTGTTGAGGTGAAGCTGGGCATTGGCCAAAGCCAGACTGTCAACTTCACGCAGGAACGGATAGGTATCCTTGTACTGCGCGGGCGTGTTGAACAGCATTTTCCCCGTTTCCCGGTAATATTTCAGCCGGTCAAACAGCATCCGGTTGTAAATAAACCGCACGCAGCCGAATGTCTTCATAAACATGGTTTCCTGCGATTTGTTCGGATAAATGCGGTAGCGGTAAGTTTTGACCATGTCGGTTCACCTCCTTTGTCAAAATGTCTAAATTTACAGTTTTCTCTATATGCTGACAGACCCCACGGAACATTGTCCCGGGGGTCTTCGGGTGTCAATATGGAGTTATTCTTTGGCCATGAGTTTTTCAACTGCGGCTTTGAGCGCTTCGATTTCCTGCTGCTGCTGTGCGATGACAGCATCGCGGTCGGCGTCTTTCGCTTTTAGCGTGTCAATGGTCTTCGTCTGTGCGTCAAGTCTCTCGATGAGAGCCGCACGCGAAAGTCCCGCGTACTGGCTGCCTTTGCCGAGTTTGATCGTGACGCCGAGGTTAACCATGTTTTCGCCGTTGCCGAAGTTCGTCCCGAGACTGAACTGCGTGTCAGGATTCGGACGGTAGAACAGGCCGATTGCGCCCGCGCTTGCATCACGGTAGTTGCCGAATCCGGCTGCGAGGTCCCATTTGACGCTCGGATCGTAATCCTGCGGATGAAGTGCCGCGAGGGCCGCCGCGCCCGCACCGACTTTGTTGATGCGGCTGCCGAGTTTGTCAACGCGCCCGCCGAGGTTCGTGACGGACTGGTTGATGTTGTTGATATTGTCAGCATTCGATTTGACCTGACGATCCAAAGCCGAGATGTTTTCGCCGGCCGTATTGTCTTTCTTTGTCACGAAGCCGTCAGAAGATGTACGCGTTTCCTTGTAGACGGTATCACCGGAAACGAGTCCCTTATCACCAGAATCGACCTTGCCATTTGCCACAGCGCTAACCGTATACTGCGTGCTGCCATCGGCCTGTTTCGCTTCTTTCAGGGAAATATTATCTCCGGCTGCTAACGTGTTGCGCGTGTCTTTCGTTGCGACCGTTGCCTTTGAAGTATTACCGTTGCTATCCGTGACCGTCAGTGTCGTCGTGTTGTCATCATTTGCCTTGCTTGCAAAGGTATAGGTTGTGTTCGTGTCAACAGCGCTTTTGAATTTTGAAAGGTCAACCTCGCCTTTGGCTTCATTTCCGGCCGTGTCTTTGATGCTCAACTTCAACTTATTGTCATCAGTCAAAGTCAAAACCTTTTCCTGCCCTTTTGCTAACGTATCATTACGGACAGTGACAGAACCGGCATCCTTATTCTGATCATCTTTCAGTGAAATGGTTGTTTCCGTAGCACCATTCTTCTCTTCCGTAGTGCCATTCAATTTGTAAGTTGTATTTGTATCCTTCTTGGCATCAATAGCGTTTTGAACTTGTTTTAGCTGTGCGACGTTGACAGCATCCGTATCTTGTGTACCAGCTGCAACGCCGGTAATTTGACGCGTCAGTTTATCTCCATTTCCTACGGAAACAGCCGCATTTGTAGCTTTCCATGCATTTCCGGACTTATCTTTCTTGCCAGAAGGATCATAACCGACTTGTCCTGCAGCTGTAGATGCAATGGAACCTTCACCGATCGCGATACCGCCTTCTTCGGTTACATTAGCTTTATTGCCAAGGATGATTGCCTTAGAAACGGTCGTTGTCGTTGGTAAGCCGTCATCGCCTTCACCAGAACCAATAATAATATTGCCGCTCTGACCGTCCATCGTACGTTTATCGCCGAAGACAATATTATTGTTACCATTTTTCACGGTATTATTTGCACCGATGATATATGCATTCTGAACATTTTCTGCTGTGTTATAGAAACCCTCAATATAGTTCAGACGGGTCGAAGTATCTTCGTCATAATCACCCTGTACGCCTTGCAATTTATTCCCGACGCCCATGACCTGAGACTCATAAGCATTGTCAATATTATTCGCCCCGCCAATGGCCATGATTTTGCCGCCACTTTTAGGAACTGCCTCCTGTAATGCATCGAAGATAGAAGTACTTGATTGATTGAGGACTACATCCAGATAGGAATTAGTAACTTTATTACCTGCACCCAGAATGATAGCGGCATTGGATTTTTCAGTGATGTTTGCTTGACCGACAACGGTACTTGCTACCCCGTCATACGGTCTCGCGTCTTCATCATCAAGAAGAATTGCATTAAAACTGCCATATGTAGCAGCAGTAGCACCCTTAAAGCCATAGCCCCAGACCAATGCTTTATCCTGCTTTTTCAGAGGGTTCTTGAGATCTCCAATAATGTTGTAGGAACCAGTAGACGTAGCCGTAATACCATTGGCGATCGTATTGTATCCGGCTGCCAAACTGTTCCAGCCTACTGCACCTTCATTGTCGTAGTTGATGTTATAAGCTTTTGTATTTTCATGATCATAGAAAAATCTGTTAGCAATTTCCGTACTCTGTTCAACGCCATAATAATGAGTCTTTGCACTATCTGTTGCTTTCATTAACTGCGCAACATTGACAGCATCAGTCGCTTCTTTACCTGCCGCTACATTCGTGATTTGGCGGGTAATTTTTTTATCTGTATCACCTACAGATACTGCCGCGGCTTTTGATACCCAAGCCTCACTTGTTTCTGTAGTTTCCTTGCCTGTAGACGGATCATAGCCATTGACATTTTTATCTGTGGAAGCAATCGAACCTTCGCCGAGAGCTACGCCGCCTTCTTGCGTTACGTTAGCGTTATAACCAAGGATTGTCGCATTGTTCACGGTTAATTCCGTCTTATTATCAGCCGAGCCAATGACAACAGATTTATTTGACTTCGTAACCTTCCGATTATCGCCGATAATTTTCGTGCTTTCTGATTCAGATACGATATTATTTGACCCCAATACAGAGACATTCTGTACCTTCTCAGCGGAATTTTTATAACCGTCAATAAAGTTAAACTTGCTGACATTACCGTCTTCACCTGACAAACTGTTGTTTACGCCCATAACTTGCGATTTTTGAGCGTAATTTATCGTGTTGCCGCCGCCAATCGCCATGGCCGCGCCGCCGCCTTCGGCATCTGCAATAGCCTTCTTAAGAGCTTTCTGAAGTTCCGGTACGGATTTACCACTTTTGCTTGGCGCATCAATTCCTGTTATAGAATTCGTAATCTCGTTACCCGCTCCAAAAATCAAGGCACCATTAGAATCGAACTCCCTATTGGCTACACCAACAATGCTATTGCCGACTCCTGAATAATCTGCATAGTCTGATGATGCAGTAGCAGATTCAATACTATTCAACGAACCGGTAATAGTAGCGCCAAAGTTTTGACCAGCTTTACTGGAATAACTCCCACCATCATATCCGCCAGATATGATGGAATACGCCCCTGTAGTGACTCCAAACGCTGCATTAGTAAAACTGTTCGTACCAATCGTTGTCGCATTTACATTAATACGATATTTTCTTCCCTCGGTTACATCTCCCGTATTTACATCTTTATCGCCAATTTTGCCAATGTAATTATGTATACCAATCTCCGTTCCTCCAGAACGAGCATATGAATTTTCGCCTACAGCAATACTCCCTGGAACTCTTGCAGGATCTGCAGGAACAAACGGAGATTGCAGGCCAAACCATCCAGACCCCTTAAATGTAGTCTGATTAAAATTAAACAGCATTTCCTGACGTCCAGCCATGTTCTCGATATTTGAATTTTTTCCGATTGCAATACTGCCGCCCTGGCTGACATAATTGTCAATCTTTGCGCCATTCCCCACAGCAATGTCACCGGTAGCACTCGAATCACCGTTAGAATATTTAATCGTAGCACCTTTCCCCACTGCCACGTTCTCTGCTTTCGGCGCAGTTGAATTTTCCCCGACGGCCACACCTTGCCCGTTGCCTTCCGCATTATTCGCCGCATTAACCGTCCCCGCCGTCATCCCCGTCAGTGCAAGTGTCACTGCGAGCGTCAGCGCCGCGGCTTTCGAGCGGCTGCTTTTGGATTTGCCGTGACTTTTCGCGAGTTCGGAGGCGACGATGTACATTTGTCTTGCTTCGTTCTAGATAACTTTATACAGCTTATTCATGATTGTCCTCCTTATGATTTCCCTATTCTCCCTTTACACTTTTGCGATGTCCGCCGTGCCCCCCGTTTTTAGGCAAACAAAAAAGTGTACGTTTTCGCGCATCTAACTTGAAACAAAAACAAATTACCAGATAACTATAATATAGCACAAAACGACAAGATAATCAAGGATTAGACCACAATAATTCTAAATCGGAATGACTGTGTGCCGTTAAAAAAGTGTACGAATATGTACACTTTTTCACAGATGTTTACAGACCATGATCATCGCACGAGCGGTTGTCACGGTCTTTTTTTGCTTTATACTCATGTTTATATTTATACCGAAACGTCGAAGTCGGCATATTGCAGCGTCTTGCGGCTTCCCGCTGCGTGATGCGGCCGTTCTCGCAGTCTTGACAGATTTTATCGAAATACGGCGGCACGGGACGACGCGGGCGGCCGAAAATAACGCCGCGTTTGCGGGCGGCGCGAATGCCCTGCGCCTGACGCGAACGGATATTGCGTCGCTCGTTATCCGCTGCAAATGACATGATCTGTAGGACCATGTCCGCCACAAACCGACGGAGAAAATCCATGCTTTGACGCGTATCGAGCAGCGGCGTGTCCATGACGATGATGTCAACGCCCCGTTGACTCGTCAGATAGTGCCACTGCTCGCGGACTTCCTGATAGTTGCGCCCGAGCCGGTCGAGGGAGAGAACATAGAGTTCGTCTCCCTTTTTCAGTTTCCGAACCAGTTTCTGATAAGCGGGGCGGCAGAAATCTTTGCCGGACTGCTTGTCCATATAGAGACAAGACTCGCAAATGGGGATTGCGCGCATGGCGTCGACTTGACGCGCTTCGCTCTGATCGGTCGATGATACTCGAATGTAGCCGTATTTGTTCATTTTGTGCCTCCTTTTGTGCTATATCGCTGTTTCCAAACAAAAAAAAGAAAAACAGCCGCTGTTACATAATATTCTAGGAAACACACATCAATCCTCTTTATTGGATTATATGAATTGTCGGTTATTTATAAACATACTTTTTATCCTGTCGTTTTGTTATCTTGATTACTGCCGAACAGGCATAAAAAAACGGCATCCGCCGCAAGGACAGATACCGTTAAACAGAGTCTTATTTTTTCGTCGTACACGCTTTGACCCACGCGATGAAGTTGTCATCCGGGTCACCCGTGCGTTCGGCGCGAACGTGTTTGAGTCCCCAGACCGTCGCAAAATCGACTTGGTTCGCCGGCGAATACTGCGCGGCGGCGAGGGCGAGGTTGACTTCCGTAGAAAGTGACGTGTCACCCTGATCGATACCGGTACGGATACGCCAGTATTTCGCGGGCTTCGACGTGCCGTAACCGGCATAGGACGGAAGCAGGTAATAAAGCGGATTGTACATGTCAAGGCGCACGGAAACGGGCGTGCCGAGTGCATCGAGGCGCGCGAGATCCGCGGCAAAGTCCGTTTCGTACTCCGAGCCGCGTACGATGTCACCGAGAACGGCGTCAAAATGGGCGCCCGTTCCGTCACCGTAGCCGAACAGCGTGTTTTCTCCCTGTCCGCGGTCGAACTGGTCAAACGCGCCGAGCTGTTTTGACGCCGGTTTCATGGCGCGGGCAAAGTCGGCGAGGCTCGTGATCGTGACTTGTTTCGTGAATATGTCATAATCGATCCAGTGGAACGGCTTGTTGAGCGCTGCGATATACTCGGACGGCGTCTCGTAAACGCCGCTGACGGTCACGGCTGCCTCCGTTCCATTGCGGCGAATATTATCCATTTTCGTGAAATCCGGTTCGCCGCCCTGTGACGCATCAGCCGAAATTGACGGCGCGTTTGACATGTCAGCGCCGGTCGACGCAGGATGCCGCGGCATTTTGCGCGGGCCGTTGAACTGTCCCGCTCCCCCCGGGCCTCCCGGCCCTCCGGGGCCGCCCATCTGCGTATTTTCCGAGGAATCGTACGGGAAAAGCGTGTCCTGCAGGAAGTTTTCAAAGGACTGCTCGACAACGCCTTTCATATATTCGTAGTAGGTGCCCTGTTGCCCGTAGCCGTCTTCCGACTGCTCGAGAGTCAGCGGGGTGCCGTTTTCGTCTTTGAGGTTCATGTCATTGAGTTGACCGATAAACGCCGTGGCGAGTTCTTTCGATACATTCGCTTCAAACGGCGTCAGATTTTGACGCGTCAGGCCCATGTTCCATTCGTAGGCTTCGTCCGCGACGTCAAGCGACGTGATCGGGCACCAGTCCATCGTGCCGAGAATCGCATCGCTTCCGTCTGCCGCTCCGATCGCGTCAAGATACGGCTGATAAAGCGGGCTGTCTCCCGTTGCGCCGAGAAGTGCACTTTGCGCGCCTCCGCCGCTCATGCCGAACGAAAAGAGTTTTTCTTTGTCGCCCGGAACGGCTTTGTTATTTTGACGCAGATAACGGATTGCGGCTTTCATGTCCGTCACACCGGCCGGGGCCCCGTGATCGCGTCCGCGTGCACCGGCGTAAAGATAAACCATGCCTTCCTTCGTAAATTTTGACACGTCGCTGACATATCCCGAGGGAGGCGTCATCGCGCTGTATCCCGGCGTTTCGACGGGCATGACGACCGGCGCATTTTTTGCCGTATAGGATCCGGCTTTGCCGCGCTTGTTGACTTTCGCCGTATAGGTTCCGTCACCGTTTGCCGTCGCCTTCATATACGCGCCCGGCACGAAAATGCCCATCGTTTCATAGTTCGTATCCGCGGGTTTCGCGACATATGTGATCCCTGTCTGGTAATAGACATCATCCTCGGCGTTGTACTGCCATTTCGTATTGTCAATGCCCGCAACGTCCGCCGCAAAAACCGTTGACGTCATTCCGGCTGACACGAAAAATGCCGCCGCTGCGCAGGCCCCCTGCCATGGTTTCATCCGCTTCATCGAAACGTCCTTTCTTTCCTTCTAACCTGACATAAAAACATCGGCAGCCGCTTTCCCCGGCCGCCGATGCTATTTTAAAACAGACAGATTACAATTCCTTTAAAACGCGGCGAAAATTACGATGCCGCAAGTCTGCGGATTTTGTCGCGGAGATAGGCGAGCGTACGGATCTGCTCCTGGATTGACGCGTCAGGCGTGACGCTGACGGGATCGGGCGGCGCGGCCTGCGTACTGCCGATTTGACTCATGACGAGCTGGACGGCAGCACGTTTGAGATACGCGTTGAACTGCGCGAGCTCTTCGGCGGCCGCGGGATCGGCACTGTTTTTCTGCACCTGATCGAGATAAACGTCGGCAATCGCCGCGAGGAGACGGCAGGCCGACGGAATCGTCGCCATGCGCTTGCCGGGGATAATCACGGCATCGGGACGCAAAAACGGACGATACTGCGGCGAAAGCAGGACATTTTCCGACACGAACGCGTCAACGCCGATGATGTACTTCGCGTCACGCAGACGCTCCACGATTTCCCCGGGCTTCATCTCGGCAAACGCGATCGGGCGGAACGTCACCTGATTAATCCCGAGCGCCTGACAGCGTTTCGTGAGGATTTCCGTATACGGCAGGAGATTATTGAAGACATAGACCGTTTCCCCCGCCGGGATCTTCGCGATCGCGAGGAAAAATGTCGTCACGGGCTCGAGGTCAAAGACAAACAGCCGATCCTTCGGCACAACCTGACGAAGCGGATATCCCTGCGTCGTCGCGCAGAGATAAAACGTATCCGGGCGCGCCGTACGCACGTGATCCGTCGTAACGACGCGGATCGGGAACCAGTCATCCAAAAAGGCTTTGGCGATCGAGCGAATTTCTTCGGCCACGAGGAGCGAACTCCCTACAGCCGCCAGTTTTAACGTATCCATATCTTATTCCTCCCGGATTGCTTCCAAAAATGACTCGGCCGCCTTCGAAAGATGGCGATTCTTTTTCCAGCAAAGAACCGGCTCCAAATATTGAGGCGGATCGAGCGATAAAACAGCGAGGTCACCCGCGTCTTCGCAAAGGCTTTCAGGCATCAGCGCGATGCCGCATCCCGCTGCGACGAGATTTTTGACCGTCTGCGCGGCGGCCGATGATGTCAGGATCTGCCCCGGTACCATGCCTTCGGGGAAATCCGACGTCATGTCATCTTTATCCCCCGTAAAACGCAGACCGATAAAAGTCTCTTCCCGTATATCCGTCCACCCCGCCGAATTACGCCGATGGAGCGGATGACGCCGCCCGCAGCAGACGAGGATCTCTTCGCGCGGTAATTTATAGGAAGCGATCGCATTATTTTTCGGTGCGCGCGTCAAAAGCACCATGTCAATATGCTCATCCATGAGCTCATCGAGAAGCTCCGTTTCCGTGCCTTCGCGCATCACCATACGGATATTCGGATACTGCTCGTGATAATCCCGCAGGAGCGCGACAAATGACTTCAGTCCGCCGAGTGCGGTCAGCCCGAAGTTCAGCCGCCCGTCCTGCAGATCCTTGATGGCGTTGATTTCTTCAATCGTACTTGCGATACCGTGCATGACCTGCTGGATATGCGCGTGAAAGATTTTTCCTTCCGGCGTGAGTGTCACGGCTTTCTGCCCGCGGTCGAAAAGCTGGATCCCCAGTTCCTCCTCGAGACTGCGTACGGCGTTTGTTACCGCCGGCTGCGACACGAAAAGCCGCTCTGCCGCGCGCGTAAAGCTCCCGGCCTGGCTGACCATCAGGAAGTATTCGAGTTGACGTATTTCCATAAATATACCTGCCTTCCTTTTCCTTCAATTGTATTCTACCATACGCGCCCCGAATCACCTCATAACGAAATCGTATGCGCGGCATAAGGCTGCCTTATAACCCGGCCCTGACATGACGTCAAACCGCAGCCGAAACGCAAAATTTGACCGAAAAATGCCGGTTTTATTCTAATTCGCGGGCAATCCCCCGTTTTCCTCGTCCCGATCGTTATCTTTTCATAAGGTTCCGGTATTTCTCAAAGCCCCTTTCCCCGTGTTAGGATATAGACAGATCAAAGATCGGTACCGCGAAAGGCACCGAACGAAAATGTAAATGAACACTTGGTATAAATGAAAGGGGTATTTTCATCATGGCATGCACGGCAATTGACAGTCACATTCACGGTTTCCTGTTCGGAACGGACGAAATGCGCGAAATCTTCAGCGACAAAGCCTGGGTTCAGAAATGGCTCGACACGGAAGCAGCTCTTGCGAAAGCTCAGGGCGAACTCGGCGTCATCCCGCAGGAAAAAGCCGACATCATCAATCAATACGCCAAAGCCGAACTCATTGACATTGACGCGATCGGCGAAGGCTACAAGAGCTCCATTACGATCGTTCCGCTGCTGAATGCATTCAAGAAAATCCTCCCGGATAACGCCGGCGAATACGTACACTGGGGCGCAACGAGCCAGGATATCGTGGACACGGGTATCGTCCTCCTCGAGCGCGACGCTTACGAAGTCATCCTGCGTGACACGAAAGAATGCCTCTCCGCCTGCCTTGCACTCGCGAAGAAATACCGCGATACGCCGGAAGCCGGACGTACGCACGTTGTTCACGCCATTCCGATCACGTTCGGTTATAAAGCCGCTGTCTGGGCTGACGAACTCGGCCGCGAAGTCGAACGCCTCGAAGCCATGAAAGACCGCGTTTTCGTCGGCGAGATGGCCGGTGCAGTCGGCACGCTCGCTTCGCAGCCGGAAAAAGGCCTTGAAACGCAGAAACGCATGTTTGAAATCCTCGGCCTCCGCGTCCCGACGATCGCATGGCACGTTGCCCGCGACAATCAGGCGGAATTCGCTACGGGACTCGCACTCCTCGCCGGCACGCTCGGCCGTATCAACCACGAGATCTTCAGCCTGCAGCACACGGAAATCCTGGAACTCGAAGAACCGTTCTTCATGGGCAAAGTCGGCTCCTCCACGATGCCGCACAAACGCAACCCGGCTGTTCTCGAAAACGTCCTCGCCCTGCTCCGCAACGTCCGCAGCATTGCTCCGTCGATCGTCGAAAGCATGGTCAGCGAAAATGAACGCGACTGGGGCTGCTTCCTCTCCGAATGGGAAGCAATCCCCCGCGCCTGCCACCTCATGGGCGCTGCGCTCGCGAAATCGAAATACATCCTCGAAAACCTCCGCGTTTATCCGAAACACATGGAGCGCAACCTCTTCGCACAGAAAGGCCTCATGATGAGCGAATGCGTCATGATGCACCTCGCCCGCAAACTCGGCCGTCTGACGTCGCATCACATCGTATATCAGGCCTGCATGGAAGCTTACGAAAAAGAAATCCCGCTGAAAGATGTCCTCATGAAGACCCCGGAAGTCGAGGAAGCCTTCACGGAAGAAGAAATCGACTACATGCTCGATCCGCATAACTACCTCGGCCTCGCACCGGTCTTCTGCGACCGCGTACTCGAGAAATACGCCGCTTATGTCAAGTAAAACCGAGTTTTCAGAAACCAAAGGAGGTGACGGCAGGCAGAAGTCCCGAGCGGTCTTCCGCCTGCCTTTTCTATGAACATGGACCCGAAAAAAATCCGGCGTCTGCTCATTGCGATCGCCATCGGCCTCGTCATCTGGTTCTGTCCGCATCCGGATGCGATTAAGCCGATCGCATGGCATTTGTTCGCCGTTTTCGCCGCAACAATCGCCGGATTTATCCTTCAGCCGTTCCCGATCGGCGCCGTCGCATTCATCGGCGTCACGGTCGCAGCGCTCACGGGCGTTGTCAGTGTCAAAGTCGCCATTTCCGGTTACGGCAACAGCACGATTTGGCTCATCATCTGCGCATTCCTGCTGGCCCGCGCATTTATCAAAAGCGGTCTCGGCCGCCGCATCGCGTATCTCATTATTAAAGCGATCGGTAAATCGTCCCTGACACTCGGCTACGCAATCACGCTTTCCGACTTTGTCATTTCCCCGGCAACGCCGTCCAGTACGGCACGTGCAGGCGGTATTCTCTACCCGATTATCCGCAGTCTTTCGTCGGCTCTCGGCTCCGAGCCGAACGACGGAACGGGACGCAAATTCGGCGCCTACATCATGCAGATCGAATATCAGGCAAACGCGATCACCTGCGCCATGTTCATGACGGCAATGGCCGGAAACCCGATGGCCGTTGAACTCGCCGCAAAAACCATCGGCGTCGAAATCACCTGGAGCGCATGGGCTCTCGCCGCGATCGTTCCGGGCGCCATTTCCCTCATCGTCATGCCGTATCTCCTCTATAAACTCTACACGCCGGAAATTCACGAAATGCCGACCGCAAAAGCCATGGCCATCGAAGAACTCAACAAAATGGGCCCGATGACACGCATGGAAAAAATCGTCGCCTTCGTTTTCGTCGGATCCCTCGCTCTTTGGGCAACGTCGTCCATCACGCATATGAATGCAACGGGCGTCGGCATGCTCGCCGTCGCCATCCTCATTCTCACAAACGTCCTCACGTGGAAAGATGTCCTCAAAGAGGAAGGCGCCTGGAACACGATGTTCTGGATGGGTTCCCTCATCGCCCTCGCCGGTGCACTTTCGAGCTCCGGTTTCATTAAAACGGTTGCCGGAATGGCCGGTGCCGCGATTCAGAGTGCCGGTCTTTCCTGGCTCGCAGCCTTCATGATCCTCGTTGTCATCTACGTTTACTCGCATTACGCATTCGCGAGCGTCTCGGCGCACATCGGCGCCATGTACGCGGCATTCCTCGCCGTTTCCGTTGCGGTCGGAACGCCTCCGCTTCTCGCCGCGATCGCGTTTGCCGCTCTCTCGAACATCATGATTCCGCTGACGCATTACGGCGGAGGCGCAGCCCCGATCCTTTACGGCGCCGGCTATGTCCCGCAGGGAACGTGGTGGAAACTCGGTTTCATCATGGTAACCGTCAACCTCGTCATCTGGCTCGGTATCGGATCGTTCTGGTGGCACGTTATCGGACTTTGGTAATAAAAACTGACATTGACAGCAGGACAAGATAAGCGTTAAAATATTGATGATAAAAGAGACGATAGTTGTCCAAGCGGCAGCCGCAGGAGTAGTGACCTGCGGCTGTTTTTGTATATGGGGAAAGGGTGATTTCCGTGAAACTGCATAAACTGCTCTCCGTGCGTCAGCGTCTCATGCGGACATTCGAACGCATCGGCGGACACGCCCTCGTCCTTGACAACAATGACCTCGTCTACGCGACGACAACCGCTGACGTTAGCACCCTTCCCGCTCTCATCGCGGAAAAAACCGTGAGGCGTTGAGGCGCGGATCTGCCGACTTGCGGAACAGGATAAAAAGAGGGCGGGGAACCTGTCCTTGCGTTTTGCTGCACAAAGGCGTAAAGAAAAATTTGCATTTTCGCCCGGAGCCTGCATTGCTTAAGCGCAGCGATTTGATGCAGGCGACTATAATTAAGCGAAAATGCAAATTTTTTAGCCGCAGCTTTTAGCAAGGACAGGTCCCCCGCCCGATTTTATCCTGTGGAGCAACAAAGGCAGATCCGCGCCTCAACGCCGGACCTGCCTTTTTCATACATCTATATCAAAATATATCTCCGAGCACTGACGTCACGGAAGGAATGCGGATAAGCGTCTCCGTCCCCGGCTGGAGACGTCCCCAATTCGCATTGCGAGCCGCGCGGATATCGTAAATGTCAACATTCATCCGCTCCGCAGCCATCGCCGCCGCCGCGCCCATCACGCGCGAACGCCCCGTAATATCAATCGCACAACGGCCCATCGAATCCCAAATATCATGCTGCTTCTTCATCACACGATACAAAGCCGCCGTATCCTGATCCTTGACCTCAGTCCAAACAACCGCATCATCATCCAACCCGAGATTCTCCTGAATATACCGGATCTGACTTGACGCCTCCCGGTTACAAATCACATGAATATTCGTCGGATGCAAAAGAGCCGGCGTAAACACCGACCACTCCCAATGATCGCCGAGCAGCAAAAACATCCCGTAATACTTCGGATAATTCTTCGTCCCGTAATGACCGCAAAAATTCTCCTGCGCCCGCGGCAAAATCTCATCCGCATAATAATTATCCGCCCAAAGCTGCTGCTCCGGCGTATCCTGCGGTAAATCATTCCAAACTTTCAATTTCTCGCGTAAATCGAGCATCGTCTCCACCCCTTTTCCGTGCAAAATCGGATGACACGTCAATCCTGACCGAAAATCTCGTCCTTATGCGCCGCCATACCGTCAATACAGCACTGCATAACAACCGCCGGTTCCAGACCGAGCATCGTAAAGCCCTGCTGAATAACATCGCGGTTGCACTTCGCGGCGAAATGTTTATCCTTAAACTTCTTCTTGAAACTCTTGACCTTCATCCCATCCATGCCTTCCGGACGCATGAGGGCGTACGCCATCACGATACCCGTAAGCTCGTCAACCGTAAACAGGCTCTTCTCGAGATTCGTCTGCGGCTCCGTCTCATTCGTCGTGAGTCCCCAGCCGTGGGAAATAATCGCGCGGATATCCGCCTCGTCCACGCCCTCCGGCTCGAGAAACTCGCGGACATGATGACAGTGCTCATCCGGATACGTCTCATAATCGACATCATGCAGATACCCGATCGCTTCCCAGTGATCCTTATCCTCGCCGAAATGATCCGCCATCGCACCCATCGCGGCGCTTACAGCTGCGGCATGTTTAAATAAATGTTCCTCCGTCGTATGTTTCGGCAAAATTTCTTTTGCACGCGCTAACGTCAAAGCTGACATGAAAACTCCTCCTTAGTCCGAAATCATCTGTAAAGATGCATACTTTAATATTATACCGGATAAGAAAGAAGTGCAAGTATCAGAAACGGGAAAAGGGATTGCTGCCCGTAGCAACAATCCCTTTTCAAAGCAGGGGTCCGGAGTGCCGTTCACTTTACATGCCTAAAACCTGCGACTAGCAGGTGGGTCTCCTAAGTCAGGCTTCTGCATTCGCCGAGGCGAACATCCACCGGAATCAAATCAGAGTCCCTAGGAAAAATGTAGGTTAGACATTATTAAAGCTCACGCACACCCTAGGCTTGTCCTTCTTTGTAAGTATCATAGCATAAAAAAAAATCGTATGCAAGACTTGACAAACAGGCCTCTATGTAAACGAATTGTAACGTAGTTCATCGGGATAAATCACAGGAAATTCCCCCTCACAAAAACAGACGCCGAACCTCGTCTTCCGTCAATCGGACGGCGCCGCTGCCGCTCGTCAGCATTTGATCGATGAGCTCGTGTTTCTTTTGCTGCATCGCGTAGATTTTTTCCTCGATGGTGCCGCGCGCAAGGAATTTCAGCACCTGCACATTTTTCATCTGACCGATGCGGTACGCGCGGTCTGTCGCCTGATCTTCGACGGCGGGATTCCACCACGGGTCAAAATGGATGACCATATCCGCGCCCGTGAGATTGAGTCCCGTGCCGCCTGCCTTGAGCGAAATAAAAAATACCGGCACCGTTCCCTCATTAAATTTCTTCACAAGTTCGACGCGCTCCTGCGCGGGAGTCGAACCGTCAAGGTATAAATAGGCAATCCCGAGAGCCTGCAGACGTTTGCCGAGACGCGCGAGCATCTG
This sequence comes from uncultured Veillonellaceae bacterium, assembly GCA_902766015.1. Taxonomy (GTDB): domain Bacteria; phylum Bacillota; class Negativicutes; order Selenomonadales; family Selenomonadaceae; genus RUG11126. Next base: position 7,899 of record CACXCC010000108.1, on the reverse strand, counting down.
CGTAAACTGTGAAAAAACGAGCAAACGGTGACCGCTTTCGACGGCATCGGCGACGATCTCGTCAAATAAATCGAGCTTGCCCGATCCGCCGTCATAATCGTCGAGGAACAGACCCGGATCACAGGCGATCTGACGCAGGCGCGTGAGTAGTGCGAGGATCTTGATGCGGCTGCCGTCAAATCCGTGCTGTTCGAGCACGCGCAAAAATTCGCGTTTGCTGTGCAGGAAATACGACTGATAAATTTTCGCCTGACGCGGCGTCATATCCGCGAGCACGCGCCGCTCCGTTTTATCGGGGAGTTCCTGCAGCACGTCGGATTTTAACCGCCGCAGAATAAACGGCGAGACGCGGCGGCGCAGATCTTTGAGGACACTTTCGTCCTCAACGCGCACGATCGGCACCTCAAAGCGCCGTTTAAACGTCTCATGACGGTACAAAAAGCCCGGCAGCAGATAGTCAAAAATCGACCAGAGCTCCGTCAGCGTATTTTCGATCGGCGTCCCCGTCAGGGCAAACCGCCCCTCCGCATGCAGTTCCTTGACGGCTTTCGCGTTCTGCGTGCCCGGGTTCTTGATCTGCTGCGCTTCGTCGAGAAAACAGTAATGAAACGTCAGATCCGCATAAAGCGGGAGATCGCGCTTCAAGAGCGGATACGTCGTCACGATGAGGTCATAATCTGACGCGTGATCCAACACCTTGCGTCGTTCCGCCTTCGTTCCCGCGGCCGCCGCGACACGGAGTTGCGGCGTAAATTTCGCCGCTTCGTCCGTCCAATTGTAGAGAAGTGACGTCGGCGCAACAACAATTGACGGCCTTTTCGGTGAGTTTTTCGCGTCATTTGACACATCAACCGCATTCTGATCCGACTCCGTTGACATGTCAACCGTGTCCGTTTTATCGGCGAGTTGACGCTCTTTTTCCGCGAGCAGCAGCGTCAAAACCTGCAGCGTCTTCCCGAGTCCCATGTCATCCGCGAGAATCCCGCCGAGACCGAGTGACGCGAGCGTGGCGAGCCATTTATACCCCGTCACCTGATAATTCCTCAGAACCGGCTGAAGCGTCTGCGGCACCGGGAACGGCGCCGTTTGCGGCGACTCGAGCAACTCTCGCAAATCGCGGAACTTTCGGCTCCGCGCGAGGATTTCCTTCCCCGATCGCCGTTCCTGCTCGGCAAAACTGCCGTCAAGGTACAGCGCCTGCGAAAGCGGCAGTTCGAGTGTTTCCTTCCCCGAATCATCCCGATGACGCGGCGCCTTTTTCCAGTCGAGCCGCTCCGAAAGCTTCGCGAGATCGCGCATCTGCTGATCTCCGAGCGTCACAAACGTGCGGTCTTTCAGACGGCAATACCGGCGTTTTTTTCGATACGCCTCAAAAACCGCCTGCAGTTCCTCCCAGTCGATCGACTTCAGGTCAAACGTGAGCTCCAGCATATTATCCGCATTCACCGTGACGCCCGCCTTGACGGACACACGGTTCTGCACGGGAAGCCGCGTCAGCGTCTCCGCATAAAACACGTCAACCCAATCCGGCAAAAGCTTCAGCCCGTCCGTCAAAAACTCATAGCTCATATCCTCGTCGTCGAGCACGAGCCGCCCGCCCCGCTGGCGAAAGCCGTAACTCCGGAGCTGCGCGAGAAGTTCATCCTCATGTTGACGGTCACGCACATAAACGGGGCCCGTTTTCCCCTGCGTCTCCGGCGGCACAAACGGATTGATCCGATCCCCGCCGTACTGCCAAACGGGACGCACGCTGATCCCCCTGCCCTCATAATCAATATAAACGGCCGCATGAAGCGGACGCAGCAAAAATTCGTGCAGCAGTTCCGGATCGGCCTGAAGCTCCGCCGCATCACGCAGTGCCGGCAAAACCTCGCCGAAAAAACGCGCCATTCCCCGACGGTCAAACGCAATCCCCGGAACATTATGAAGCGCCCAGACGAGCGGCTTGAGCGCGCGCGCATCATTCGCCGAAAGCTCATAAATCCGCTCACCCGCATAAACAAACCGTCCCTGACCGTCAAACAGCAGCAGATCCTGCGGCTCGAGACGAACCGTCCCGCCCTCGCCGTCACGCGCCACGATGAGTTTTAACGGCGGCTTTTCCCGCGAAAACCGCGCGTCAAATCCCTCGCTCCCGTCCAAATGCAGTTCAAACGGCATATCGCCCATAACATGAAGGAATCGCGCAAACTCCGTATCCGACAGGAAAAACCGTTTCTTCCGGAACACATAGCTCGGATATTGACGCAGCCAGCCCGAAACTTCCTGCTGCGCCGCAAAAAAGCCTTTTTCCTCGCGGTACGCCTTTTGCATGAGGTCAAACAGCGCGGCCGAAACGGGATCGGCCCAGCCGACCTCCTGCGGCAAATACACGGCATTTTTCCCGAGCTCCCAATACTCGCCGCTTTCCGCGCGCTGCATGAGTTCCTGCAGATTCTGCAAAATATATAAACGGTCCCGTCCCATGCGGAACTCGAGCCAATGTTTCGGATCGCCCCGCCCCGTTTCGACAAAGAGACGCGGCACGAGAAACAGCGGCACCTTCCTGACGCCCTCAGGCGTCATTTGACGGCGAACCTCCGAAAAATCCTGCAGCAGATGACGTCCCGCCATCTCCGCCCGGGATCGCGCCGCATCCATACGCCGACGCAGTTCCCGGTCCGTATCGTCCTTCACCCGCGATTCCTCCTTCCGCACACGGGGATTTGTACCCGACCCCGAAATCGTGCTAAAATAAATAAACAACTATCCTTATTTTAGCGTAAGATCGAAAAAAAGGGAAATATCATGTCAAAAACAACCGTAACGATACCGCCGAAAAACGCACGCATCCTGCTCGTGCGCCTCAGTTCGATCGGCGACGTGCTGCACACAACGGCAATCGCCCACCAAATCAAACAATATCTGCCTGACTGTCATCTCACATGGCTCGTCAGTCCCCCCGCGGCAACACTCCTCGAGAACAATCCCGACATTGACCGGCTCCTCGTCTGGGACCGCCGCCCCATCGACAAAGCGGGAGCCTCACTTCATCTCGGCACCTGCTACGCGGAGCTCAAAAAAGCCGCCGAACTCCTCCATCAGTACGAATTCGACATCGCACTTGACGTACAGGGGCTATTCCTCACGGGCATTTTGACGCGCATGAGCCGCGCCAAACGCCGCATCGGCATCCACGAACGTCACGAAGGGAACTCGCTTTTCATGTCGGAAATGGCGCCCGAAATTGACGACCCGCACAAAATCCGCCGTTACCTCACGGCACTCCGCCCTCTCGGCTATGACCCGAAAAAATTCCGCCCCGGTCTCGTCCTGAAACTCAAAGACGGCTGGCAGGACTACGCACGCAAATTCTGGCAGAAACACGGCGTCGATCCTTCGCGCCCGATCCTCTTCGTCAACACGCGCACGACGTGGCCCGACAAAAACTGGAAACCGGAATATTTCGGCGAAGCCCTGCGCGAACTCCCGCCGCTCGTCCAGATCGTCTTCTGCGGCGCTCCCGCGGACATCCCGTTCGTCAAAACGGCGCAGCAAAACCTCTTCCGTCCGTCTGTATCCATCGCCGGCGAAACGAACCTGCGCGAACTCGCCGCGCTCTTTAAAACGGGAACACTCCTCCTCACGGGCGATACGGGACCGCTCTACATCGCCGAAGCCGTCGGCCTCTCAACCCTGAGTCTCTGGGGACCGACACATCCGACCATTTACGGACCGCTCTCCGCGGGACACCGCTTCATCATCACACCGAACGAATGCCGCGCCTGCTGTCATACGCACTGCAAAAAGAAAACAAATGCCTGTATGGATGCCATTCCTCCTTCTGTCGTCGCCGAACGCCTCCGCGAAATCTTCTATTGACACTTGCATACGGACACATAAAAATCCCCTGCCTTCCGGAATCATGAGAAGACAGGGGAATTTTTTACAAAAACGGCAGCGAGCGGAAAGCGAATGAGGTTAGAAGGGGCCACTCGGGAAAGGAACCCGCCGACTGCCGCGGAATCAGACCAATAGGAAAACAAAACCGAAAAAGCCGCACAGATGAACTCTCATCCGTACGGCTTCCTTGTCGCGAAATCGGTATTTGTTTATGGTCTTATTATACGCATTTCGGTGTCATTTGTCAACTTGTAAACCGTAAAAAGTCACAGTCAAAGCCCGGCTGCGCGGAGCATGTCACGCGCATTTTCCGCGGCACTGCGATGCGGGTTAAACGCCTTGATCGCCTGCGCCTGCTGACTCTTATTCTCGCAGAGAACGAGTTCGACGCGTCCGCCGAGGAGACGTTTGACCTGACGGAACACGAGACGGAAATCGCGGCTCCACGCAATGAGCACATACGCATCGGCGAGATCGCTGTGCACCGCATTGACAACATCCGCGACAGACGGACAGAACTCCTCGCTGCCCACAACCGTCGTATGAATGCCCGCGTCATGGAGCTGACGCGCCTGAACCGTATTTTCCGCCACCGCGAGCATCGCAACCGGCATTTCCGCCTCATGCTGCTCGATGACATGACTTTCGCTCATATTTGTCACATGCATCGAATGGAGAGGCCCCCAGCCGATCGCCTGATCGATGACTTTGCCCGGACGATCCGTATGTATATGGAAATAAACGAGTCCGCCGCGGCGCTCCGCACTCACGAAATCCGCATATTCCTTCAGCTGATGCTGAAGCTCCGTGACCTTGCCTTTCGGATTGCGCACCGTAAAACGGACGCAGTACGGCTGCACGAGGTCTTCGCGCGGATCCGGGAGGCCCGGCTGACCCGCGCCGAGTCCGAGAGACAGACTGACGGCCGGCGAAACGAAATTGCCGTCAAGTCCCTTGAGGCAGCCCGAAAGGAACGTAAACATAATCTTTGCGCCCGCATCCGGCTTGTCAAGTTTTTCGAGAGCCTGATCGCCGGCTTCAATCGCCGCCTGCAGAATCTCGACAATCGGAACATTCGCGCGTACGGCGTGGTAGGCGCCTTTCGCGACGGCACGCGCGATCGTGATGATCGGACGTTCCGGCTGTTCCGGGATGACACGCTGCGCATAAAGAATGCCGTACTGGAACGCCTTGCCGAACTCCGACGACGTCGCGTTATACTTGCCCGAGAGCCCCTTGCCGAGACCGCGGAACATCTGCGCGAGAACGACACCGGCACTCCCGCGTGCCCCGAAAACCGCGGCTGATGCGACACGGCGCGCGAGTCCCCCGATACTGTCATCCGTCGTATCCGAAAGCGGCATAACCGCCGCGCCCAACGTATGCAGAATATGCGTCCCCGGGAGTTCCCCGGCTCCGTCAAGCTCGTTAATATTCTCATATTCCAACAGGAATTCACTGTATGCGCCGGTAACCATGCGTTTAAAATCGCTGCCGGTAATGACTTCTTTATTTCCTACCATAAAATCACATCCGTTTCTTTTCCGTTGTAGCTTTTATTATACCATAAATGCACGCCCCGCCCCTGAAAAAATAATGAAAAAATTGCTTGCAACCGACGCCGAAAACAGGTATGATAGATTCGTGCGTCAATCGTAATCCATTCAGCATCAACCCATTGCATGGAATTGAATTTCACGCACCAGTGAACCACTACCGGAGGTGAAATCAAATGGCAGTACCAAAGCGTAAAATGTCCAAGGCCCGCCGCGACCAGCGCCGTGCCAACTGGAAACTGACGGCTCCGGGCTATGTAGCCTGCCCGCAGTGCCACCAGCCGAAACTCCCGCACCATGTCTGCATGGAATGCGGTTACTACGACGGCAAAGAAGTCATCAAGGCCGCAGAATAACGGCCATAAGGAAGCCCCTCGCAACGAAGCAAAAACGTTGCGAGGGGCTTTTTCTGTGTCAAAATTTGTGTCATCGCATCAATTCCGGATGCCGGACAATCCAGCCGGTCAGTGAACACCAGCCGTTGATCTCATCCTCGAACCGCGGTTCCTTGAGCTCAAACGTCGGCACGGGATCCTTCGATATCGTCAAATTCTGATATGACGTCGTCCCCGCGCGACCGATCGCGTCACGTGTCAGCCAGTGATACGGTGTCACGACATGATCAATCGGCTCCGTGAGCGGCGGCACGAGCGAAAAATACTCGAACCCCTGCGGCGCAATGAGTTCTAAGAGAGTCGGCATCAGATTCATATGACTGCCGATCGTATTACCCGCGAACATCTCCGACGTCAAATCCCGATGATACATCGCAAATGACGTCATATACTGCTCGCGAAGCGTCATATCCTTGCGCGGCAGACAGTCCCCGATCGGGATAATCCCCGCCGAATGATCTCCCGTCACGAGAATCAGACTGTCCGGATACGTCGCCTTCATATCATTCACAAACCGGTAAAGCGCCTGATCCGCATACCAGAACGTACCCATATTCTGCTGCTTCCCGTGATCACGGCGAAGCTTTTTCGACGCCTCCGGCATCACCGTATCGGGATTATATCCGTAATCCTCCAAATGAATCTTGAACGGCCCGTGATACGACGTTGTATAGACAAAATGCAACGTCGGCTGATCATCATTCATCTGCTTGATGAGCTTCGCCGTATGCTCCAAAAACACGTCATCATAAACGCCGACCCAAGTCCGCGGTGCGTCAGCCGGACAAAACTCCGTTGCCGAATTCACCGTGTCAAAGCCCATCGCCGGCGCAAACTCGTGAAAACTCCCGTTTGTCGCCGAACCGCCGTACCAATAGATCGAACGATAACCGAGTTTCTTTAGCTGAAGCGGGAGAGACGTCCGCACCGAATGACGCCAAAACATCTCGCGCTCATTAAGCTGGAGATTCGCGTCAAAAATCCCTGACATCAACCCCACAAGCGAAGGCCGCGAAACCATCCCCGCCGGCAGGAAATGCTCCAGTGAAAACGTATGCGGATCCTCACGGAACTTCCTGCCGCCCTCCGCCAAATGCAGAAACGAATAAATATCATCGAGCGGATACTGCGCATAACTCTCCGCCACAATAAAGAAAATCTGCTTCGGCTTGCGGATCCGCGCGCCCTGCGCCGTACGGCGGAAATTCGAAAGCGGACTCTCCTTCGGCCACGTCAAAGGCGCCCCTTTCGGCAAAACCGTCCGGATCGCCTTCTCACCCGTCGCGTCATCCTGCGATAAAACTCCCGTCAATGGATGCTGATACAGATTTTTCAACGCAATGAGATCGTCAACCGTCGCCCGCGCGAGAAACATATCCTTCTTGACCAACGGCGGTACCGTATCCCATTCCGGCTTATCACGGTGCGAAAAACTGCCGCCGTAACGAATAAAATAATAGAGCATTACCGCGCCCAAAAATACAACCGTATTCAGCGCATACTGAAGCGGCGTTGACGTCAACTGCGGCAGAGGAAGTGTCGGAATCCAAAGAAGCAACGTCCCGATCCCGGCAACCGCGAGCGCAAACGGGGCATAACTCAGGAGAATCCAAAGCCCGTGATGCTGGTTAAAGAAAATATCCGCGAGATTATGCTTCTCCGCCTTACGCCCCAGCCAGACATTCTGGTTAAAAATATCATGGAAATGATCGTAAAAAATCATATTCCCCCAGAACGCCGTATACAGCACAAGCGAAAAAACTGTCACGAACATCAACCGCACCGTATCGCCGACTGCAAAATATCCCGTCAAAAACGCCCCCGGCAGACTGACGAGAACCATGAGGACCAGATATACATACGAATTGATATCCATCCCCCACCAAAAGCCGAACCGAAAACATTGACGCACAGCCTTTCCCTTACCATCCCATCCGCGAAACGGCCAGTACCGCCAAAGAAACACGGCACGAAACACCGTAACCGCTTAATAAAATGGTGTATGTAAATTCTTTCCCTCACATGAGATAATTGAGTCACGGAACTTATCCGAGTCACCTGAAACT
>CACXCC010000107.1 GCA_902766015.1 uncultured Veillonellaceae bacterium | reverse complement strand
GTTCCCATGCCGAACACAGCAGTTAAGCATTCAGAGGCCGAAAGTACTTGATTGGAGACGATCTGGGAGGATAGGAAGTTGCCGGTTTGATAAAAAGCACTTGCGAAAGCAAGTGCTTTTTTGCATGTAATTTGTATGGAAAATAAAAAAACGGACGTCAAAGGAGAGAATTTACTCTTTTTGATGTCCGTTTTCTGGTTGGTATAAAGGTTATTCTGCCAGTAATTTTGCTTTTAACTGTTTATAACGGCGCGTGTAATAAGGGCCGTTTTGTGCTTCGCGGTGATCGAAGCCGTAGGCACGGCGGCTGACGGCGAGAACCGGGGGTGCCTGAATGCGCTTGGCAATGGCCATGCCACAGAACAGATTCCACCAACGTTCAAGGTCTGCGATAAAGTCTTTAGCCGTCGGGAAATACTGTTTGACAAGTCCCGGAGCGCAGCCGAGATTTTCTTCCAGTGTACCTTCACTGTACCATGTGAGAATATCTTCCGGAGCGGCTTTTTGCCAGCGTTCAACAAAAGAACGGAACAGGTAATCATGATACGGGTATTTAATCGGATCGCCTTTACCTTCATCAACATTCTGAGCATTGGACAATTCGGCACTAGGGACAATGTCGATGATTCCCTGCGGAACAACTTCGCGGCCGAAAACGTGCTCGTTAAAATAATAAGCAAGGGCATAAACCTGATGCTTCCAGAGATCGGCTAATGCGGCAAGGAAACCGGATTGGTCACCGTAAAGTGTTGAATAACCGACAGTGGTTTCCGCTTTGTTGGCATTGCAGGTAAAACCGGCGCCGAAAGCGGCCGCTGCACCGGCCAGCACACGACTGCTGCGGTCACGAGCCTGGATATTCTCCAAAACGAAGGAAGAAACTTGCAGATGGCTGGTCGAACCGTCCTTCCAGAGTGTCATCGGCGTTGTTGTAAGCTGTTTAACAGTATGGTCAACGGCCTCCTGAATCGGAATAACCATATATTGACAGCCGAGATTTTGCGCGAGCTGAAGCGAGAGTCCGCGTGTTGTTTGTGAGTTGAAAACGCTCGGCATGTTGACAAGAAGAACGTTTTCCGGACCGAGGATATCGGTGTATAGCGCTGCGGCCACTGCCGAGTCGATACCGCCGGAAATGCCGATAACGACGCGTTTCATTCGGATATTTTCAAGGAAATGTTTCGTGCCGTAGTGTAAAGCACGGTAAATGTGGGCGATTTCCGGTTCATTATCGACCGGGAGGGCAGGCATGGTGTTGAGGGCTTCAAGGTCAAGGCAGCAAAGATCTTCTTCGTATTCCGGGCTGACTGCGCAGATATTTCCCTGACCGGAGTAAGCCGTGCTTGAACCGTCAAACGTGTAGATTGTTTTGCCGTTGTTCTGGAGGCCGATTGCATTGACATAGAAGAGCGGAGCCCCTGCTTCTTTTGCCTGGGCTGAAAAGACACGATTGCGTTTATCGTTTTTGCCGAGCGTATATGGAGAAGAAGAAATGTTGACATAGAAATCAATCGGCTGATGACGGGCGATTTGTTCGAGAGGAGCGATCTCATAATTGTCACTCCAGCCGTCTTCACAAAGGAGACAGCCGATACGCCAATCGCGGCCGCACATTTTGACTGTTACCGGTTCGAGCATTTCTGTTGTGGTTTTGCCGAGTTCGCGGGCGAGTTTTTGTAAACTGAAAAAATGACGCGTATCATCGAATTCGCGGTAGTTCGGCATGAGGGTTTTGATGATATACGGGTACGGCATGCCTGCCGGCTGTACGAGTTTACCATTCTGTGCGATGAAGCAGGCATTGTATTTCCGAACGCGACCGTCGTTATTCTTTTTCGACCAGTCAACGGCAATGTTGCCGAAGATGACGGTAATTCCCTGAGCGGCAGCGATAATGTCACGCCCGTAATCCTCGCAGTCGCGCAAATATGACGATTGCTCCCATGTATCACCGAGTAAATAGCCCGGGACAGACATTTCCGGGAAAATAATGAGGTCAGCATGTTCCGCTTTTGCCTGTTCGATCATGGACAGGATTTTTTCCGTGTTTTGGTCTGGATGGCCGGGAATGACCTCCATTTGTGCCATAGCTATTTTCAACAGAAGGACTCCTCTCTACATTACAACATTGGGGGATAACCGGAAAAATAAGCATATCGGTGTTACGCTTTGCCCCGGAAGGATTCGTCTTACCGTTAAAACGTATTCTCTTATAGGATTCGCTCCGAATCTATGGTATAATGTCACAGATAAGGCGGTTGTCCGAAAAAGGAACGGTTAAGCCGGAACTGCTTCGGGGGGCGCTTTGTTTGCAGGTTTATGACGATTTGACATGACCTGCCTGATGTTAGTTTATCATAAATGCTTCCGATAGGGAACCGGCACGGAACGGAGACAATCGGCAGATTGAAAATAAGAAAGAGGTGTTTGCTTTGATGTATCATAGCACAAGAGGAAAATCGGGAGAACTGTCATCGGCAGAAGCCATTATTCAAGGATTGGCAGCAGACGGAGGATTGTTTGTTCCGGAAGAGATTCCGGCTGTCGATGAAGCATTTATCACCTCGCTGGTTCCTCTTCGTTATGAGGAACGCGCGGAAAAGGTGCTCCGTCTGTTTTTGACGGATTATACGGCGGATGAAGTCAAAGGATGCGTGGAGCGCGCTTACGGCAGCGGTAAGTTTGACACGGAAAAACGTGCCCCGGTTCGTATGCTCGATACGGATAACATTCTTGAACTCTGGCACGGCCCGACGAGTGCGTTTAAGGATATGGCGCTGCAATTACTGCCGCAGCTTATGAGTACGGCGCTCCATAAGACGGGAGAACAGCATAAAGTCCTAATCCTCGTTGCAACGTCCGGTGATACGGGCAAAGCTGCTCTTGAGGGATTCCGCGATGTACCGGGAATCAGCATCATGGTTTTCTATCCGGAAGGCGGCGTCAGCAAGATTCAGCGTCTGCAGATGTTGACGCAGGAAGGCGCCAATGTCAATGTCACGGCGGTACGCGGCAACTTTGACGACGCGCAGAACGGTGTCAAGAAAATTTTCAGCGATAAAGAGTTTAATGCGAAGCTGGAATCGGAAAATGTACGTTTGTCTTCGGCAAATTCCATCAACTGGGGCCGTCTGGTGCCGCAGATTGTTTATTATTTCAGCGCGTACGCCGATTTGCTCGAAGCAGGGAAGATCAAACCGGGTGATGAGATCAACTTCTCGGTACCGACGGGGAATTTCGGTGATATCCTCGCGGGGTATTATGCAAAACTCATGGGGCTTCCGGTCCACAAACTCATTTGTGCGTCAAATGCGAATAATGTTCTGACGGAATTCCTGCGCAGCGGCACGTATGACCGTAACCGTCCGTTCTATAAGACGATTACGCCGTCGATGGATATCCTGATCTCGAGTAATCTGGAACGTCTGCTTTATCATATGACGGATGATGCGTCAGCCGTACGGAAATGGATGCGCGAACTGCAGCAGAAGGGGAGCTATACGATCCCGGCGGATCTTTTGCAGAAAATCCAGCAGACGTTCTGGGCTGACTGGGAAGATGACGCTGCTACGAAGCATATGATTGAAGAAGCCTATACCGATCAGGGATATGTCCCCGACACGCATACGGCTGTCGCCTGGAAAGCCGCCGAAAATTATCGGGAGACGACGGGAGATGACCGCTGCATGGTCGTCGTTTCGACGGCAAGCCCGTATAAATTCAATCAGAGCGTTCTCTCGGCACTGCATGTTTCGACGGAAGGCCTTGACGAATTCGGCCTGCTTGACGCATTGCAGGAAAAAAATAATGACCCGGTTCCGCAGGGATTGGCTTCGCTCCGCAAAAAGGAAATCCGCCATACGGATGTCTGTGATAAGGATCATATGCCGGAAGCAGTATTTGCCTTCGCAGTCAAAAAGTAAAGCGAGCAAACACGTCAAAAAATGGTAAAAAATCGGAAATAACCGGCGTAAGGAAGAAAAATTTCTTCTTATTTGATCGTTTTATAAATTTATTGTAAAAAACGGCCTTTTTTTCAAAAACAAAGCAGGAATCTTGTCATTAACGGCGAAATGAGTTATAGTAAAATAAATGGGTCGAATGCGAAGAAAGACCGTGATCTGTTCTTTTGCATTGACACCGTTTATGAACAACAATTTCTATTACATGAAAGAGGTTGAAAAAACATGGGAAACATCGATCTGAGTCAGTATGGGATTACGGGCACGACGGAAATCGTTTATAATCCTTCTTACGAGCAGCTGTTCGAAGAAGAAACGAAACCGGAACTTACGGGCTTCGACAAGGGCGTTGTAACGAACCTCGACGCAGTTAACGTAAAAACCGGTATCTTCACGGGCCGTTCCCCGAAGGACAAATTCATCGTTTACGATGATACGTCCAAAGACACGGTATGGTGGGATTCCGAAGCATATCATAACGACAACCACAAAGCTTCCAAAGAAGCTTGGGCTGCTGTAAAAGATATCGCTGAGAAAGAGCTTTCCAACAAGAAACTCTATGTTGTCGACGGTTTCTGCGGTGCAAACAAAAACACGCGCATGGCTGTCCGCTTCATCATGGAAGTTGCTTGGCAGGCTCATTTCGTCCGCAACATGTTCATCAAACCGACCCCGGAAGAAGAAGCAAACTTCAAACCGGATTTCGTAGTCTTCAATGCTTCCAAAGGCAAAGTTGAGAACTACAAAGAACTCGGCCTCCATTCCGATACGGCTGTTGTCTTCAACCTGACGGAACGTCAGCAGGTTATCATTAACACCTGGTACGGCGGCGAAATGAAGAAAGGTATGTTCTCGATGATGAACTACTTCCTCCCGCTGAAGGGCATTGCTGCTATGCACTGCTCCGCTAACACGGACAAGGAAGGCAAGAACACGGCTATCTTCTTCGGCCTCTCCGGCACGGGTAAAACGACGCTGTCGACGGACCCGAAACGTCTCCTGATCGGCGACGACGAGCACGGCTGGGACGATGAAGGCGTATTCAACTTCGAAGGCGGCTGCTACGCAAAGGTTATCAACCTGGATAAAGATTCCGAACCGGACATCTACGGCGCAATCAAACGCAATGCACTGCTTGAGAACGTTGTAACGGACGAAAAAGGCGTTATCGACTTCGCGGATAAGACCATCACGGAGAATACGCGTGTATCCTACCCGATCGACCACATCAAAGGCATCGTCAGCGGCAATGTCAATGACAGATCCGCAGCTCCGGCAGCCAAGAACGTTATCTTCCTGTCCGCTGATGCTTTCGGTGTTCTGCCGCCGGTTTCCATCCTGACTCCGGAACAGATGCAGTATTACTTCCTCTCCGGCTTTACGGCTAAGCTCGCCGGCACGGAGCGCGGTATCACGGAACCGACTCCGACGTTCTCCGCTTGCTTCGGCCAGGCATTCCTCGAACTCCCGCCGACGAAATACGCAGAAGAGCTCGTTAAGAAAGTTAAAGCTAACGGCTCCAAAGCATACCTCGTCAACACGGGCTGGAACGGTTCGGGCAAACGTATCTCCATCAAAGATACGCGTGGTATCATCGATGCTATCCACAACGGCGCTATCACGAAATCCCCGACGAAGAAGATCCCGTATTTCGGTTTCGAAGTTCCGACGGAACTCGAAGGCGTTGCTACGGATATCCTCGATCCGCGTGACACGTACGCAGATCCGGCTGAGTGGGATGCAAAAGCCAAAGACCTCGCTGCTCGCTTCATCAAGAACTTCAAGAAATACGAAGACAATGAAACGGGTAAAGCTCTCGTTGCTGCAGGTCCGAAACTCTAATTGTTATCGACCGGCCGCATGACGGCTTAAGAAAGGCCGCTTCCATTTTCGGAGGCGGCCTTTTTCTTGCGCTTGTTTTGCCGGTCTGTTACAATGGGGAAAACAAATGTTTTACGGAGGTGACCGGTATGGATATCCGTCAACCGGTACAAAAGGTTAAAGGGGTCGGACCGCAGAAGGCGAAGACGCTCGCCAAGATGGGGATCCTGACGGTCTATGATCTCCTTACGTGGTTCCCGCGCACGTATGAGGATCAGAGTGTCCTAACGCCGATTTCCGCATTGCGTGCCGGGGAAACGGCAACATTTGCGGGACGGATTGTCAACGTTCGTGAATCCTGTACGGCACGGCGGCGGTTGACGGTGCTTACGGCCTTTGTTGAAGATGACACGGGTATTGTTCAGGTCACCTGGTTCAACCAGAAGTTCCTGAAAAAGCAGCTGCAGCCGGGAAGCCGGCTTTTTGTTTCGGGAAAAGCAACGTATGCCTACGGCGGACGAGGTCAGATGGTCATTGCGTCGCCGTCGTTTTTTGAGATTTTAAAGCCGGGCGAAGAGGCTGATTCCGCTTGCGGGATCGAGCCGGTTTACAGCGTATCGGGGAAATTGACGCAGAAAATTTTCCGCACGTTGCAAAAGAATCTTTGGGCGGCGGCGCCGGAGATTGACGACCTGATTCCCGAACACGTACGAGAGGATCGCGGACTCATGTCAAGGCGTGAAGCGTTTTATGCGATGCATTTTCCCGCGGATTGGGATGAATTGAAGCGGGCGCGGCATACGCTGGCCTTTGAGGAATTGTATCTCATCCAGTGCGGACTGCTTGCGCTCAAGCAGAAAGCGCAGGCGGGTCATCGCGGCGTGCGTCATTTGCAGAACAGTACGCTTGTCGGGAACGTTACGGCGGCGCTGCCGTTTACTTTGACACATGATCAACAGCAGGTTTGGCGCGAAATCTGCCGCGATATGGAACGCGATGTACCGATGCGCAGACTCGTACAGGGTGATGTCGGATCGGGTAAGACGGTTATCGCGATGCTCGCACTCGTCAAAACAGTCGAAAACGGTTGTCAGGGCGCATTGATGGCGCCGACGGAAATCCTCGCGCACCAGCATTACGAATCCCTGCAAAAGCAGCTTGCGCCGTTCGGGATCCGCGTGGCATTTCTTTCGGGGCACCTCGGGAAAAAAGCAAAAGAGGAAATCTATGCCAAACTGGCAGCGCAGGAGATTGACATCATCATCGGTACGCATGCGCTCATTCAGGATCCCGTGACATTTCACCGGCTCGGACTTGTCGTGACGGATGAACAGCATCGTTTCGGGATCGAACAGAGGGCGGCATTGGAAAAGAAGGGGACGTGCCTCCCGGATGTACTCGTTATGACGGCAACGCCGATACCGCGCACGATGACACTCACGGTTTACGGTGACCTTGACGTCTCGCGCATTGAGGAACTGCCGCCGGGACGTCAGCCCGTGCGGACGTTTGTCCGTCAAAAGGAACGCCGGACGCTTATTTATGAGTATGTGCGTCAACAAATCGAGGCCGGGCGCCAGGCCTATGTTGTCTGCCCGCGTATTGAACACAGTGACGAAGAAAACAATGACGTGCCTTCCGTCGAGGATGTTTATGACGAACTCGCAAACGGTATCTTTTTCGGCCTGCCCTGCGCGATGCTGCACGGAAAAATGTCAGCGCAGGAAAAAGAAACCGTCATGCAGGCATTTTATGAAAACCGGATCAGCCTGCTCGTGACAACGACAGTCATCGAAGTCGGTGTCAACGTGCCGAATGCGAGTATGATGGTCGTGGAAAATGCCGACCGGTTCGGACTTGCCCAGCTTCATCAGCTTCGCGGACGTATCGGTCGAGGCCCTTACAAATCGTACTGCATTCTCGTTTCCGACTGCCACACGGAGAATGCGCGCGAACGTATGACGATTATGGCGCAAACGTCTGACGGATTCAAGCTCGCCGAAGAAGATCTGCGCCTGCGCGGTCCGGGACAGTTTTTCGGCGATATGCAGCACGGATTGCCGGATCTCAAGGTTGCGAGTGTCTGGGAAGATATGGACATATTGACGGAAGCGCGTCAGGCGGCTCTCGGGACGTTAACGCGTCAAAAGGATCTTGATGCGGTATTGCAGACGCTTTCCCTGCAATATCGGGAACAATTTTTACATATTACAGAAACATGAATTTTTCCCGTGCACAATAGTCTTTTTCACGAGAACATCTTGACACGACCGGTGTACATGCTATAAAATGGTAACAGTTTTACCGCTGTGTGTATATCATGGACAATCCGGGATTTTCCCGGCTGCAGCGGAAATCCTGCGGGTATCCCGCAGAGTTATAGGGGGGCGTTTTCTCTTGACAACTGTATTGGTAAACGGAGCCTGCGGCCGAATGGGGCAGGCAGTATTAAAGGCAGTTCAGGATGATCCGGAACTCGAACTCGTCGGTGCCGTTGACGTCAAAGGCGGAGCTGACACGGGCAGTCTCGTCGGCCTGCCGGCAAACGGGATCTGCGTCGAAACGGATCTCGCAGCCGTTCTCGAGCGCGTCAAACCGGAAGTCATGGTTGACTTCACGCGTCCGGATGTTGTTTTCGGCAATGTTATCACGGCACTGCAGCATAACGTTTCTCCGGTCGTCGGTACGACAGGCCTCAGCGAGGATCAGAAAGACAAGATCCGCGAGGAAGCCGAGAAACAGGGCACGCCGGCATTTATCGCGCCGAATTTTGCGATCGGTGCCGTTCTCATGATGCTCATGGCAAAACAGGCAGCCAAATATCTTCCGGATGTCGAGATCATCGAACTCCATCATGACCGCAAACTTGACGCACCGTCCGGAACGGCCGTCCAGACGGCTCAGATGATCGCCGAAGTCCGCGCCGAACATCAGCAGGGCAATCCGAACGAGAAAGAAAAACTCGCCGGTGCACGCGGTGCGAACTATGAAGGCATGCATATCCACAGCGTACGTCTGCCGGGTTATGTTGCTCATCAGGAAGTCATATTCGGCGGTCTCGGTCAGACTCTGACCATTCGTCATGACTCGCTGAACCGCGAATCCTTTATGCCGGGCGTTGTCCTCGCCGCGAAGAAAGTCCGTCATCTGACGGGACTGACGGTCGGCCTCGACAAACTTTTATAAGCCATTTCATGGAATCATACTTATATATACAGGAAGGATGAACTTTTTATGAGAAAGTATAATGTTGCAATCCTCGGCGCTACGGGTGCCGTAGGCCAGGAATTCCTGAACCTTATCGAAGAGCGCAATTTCCCGTTTGCCAACCTGAAAATGCTCGCTTCGAAGCGTTCGGCCGGCAAAGTCATCAACTTTATGGGCAAAGACTACACGGTTGAAGAGACGACGGAAGATTCCTTTAAGGATGTCGAAATTGCTCTCTTCGCCGGCGGCAGCGCCAGCAAAACGTTTGCTCCGGCAGCCGTAAAAGCCGGTGCCGTTGTTATCGACAACTCCAGCACGTTCCGTATGGATCCGGAAGTTCCGCTGATTGTTCCGGAAGTCAATCCGCAGGCTATCGCGAAACATAAAGGCATCATCGCCAACCCGAACTGCTCCACGATCATCATGATGATGGCTCTGAAGCCGCTCTACGATCTCTCCCATATCAAACGTATTGTTGTTTCGACGTATCAGGCTGTTTCCGGCGCAGGCCGCGACGGCATGGAAGAACTCAAACAGCAGGTTGCCGACATCAGTGCCGGCAAGGAACCGGTTGCCAATGTTCTGCCGGTCGGTAAACTGCCGAAACATTATCAGATCGCGTTCAACCTCATCCCGCAGATCGATATCTTCTATGACAACCTCTACACGAAAGAGGAAATGAAGATGGTCAATGAGACCCAGAAGATTTTCGACGATTACGATATGCGGATCACGGCGACCACCGTACGCGTGCCCGTTTAC
>CACXCC010000106.1 GCA_902766015.1 uncultured Veillonellaceae bacterium | reverse complement strand
GCTCACTTATTATGGTAATCCATTTTGGTATGAGGTGGGTCATTTTTTTCCGGCCCTTTGGGTCAATTATAGTCCGGCCTTAACATAGTACAATGGGGCAGAGCAGAGCAGAGCGCGCTACATAAGATATTTCATAAATTAGGACACCCGGGGAATATATGGCTATATCTGCTTAGTATTCCGAAATCGTTATATTTTTGCTTGCATTATTTTTCGATTCCTGTAGCATTGAAATTGCCGGTGATTGTTTGCTATAGGACTCGTCTTAGCGATATTCACGGTGAAGTTGAGCTGCCAAATAAAATAAAAACGGGCATGATTCGTATAGGATTCGGCGGTGTAGGCATTTTCGACGAAAAAAGATCGCGTACTATGTGGCAGGTTGCCGGTAAAGTTATTTTAAAGGGCAGTGCCAGCATAGGACACGGTTCCAGGATCAGTGTAAACGAGCATGCGGTTGTCGAATTTGGCAATCATTTTTGTATTACAGCCGAATCCCATTTAGTAAGCAGTAAGGAAATTAAATTCGGAGATGACGTCTTAATTTCGTGGCAATGCTTAATTATGGATACGGATTTTCATAAGATATGGTGCAACGGAAAAGTTACGAATAACGATCAATGTATAGTAATCGGTAACCATGTGTGGATCGGTTGCAGAAATACTATACTTAAAGGGGTACATATCGGCGATGGCTGTATTATTGGTGCAGGAAGCAATGTTGTCAAAAGTGTTAATACAACTGATGCAGTCATCGCCGGAAATCCTGCGAAAGTTTTAAAGACGGGAATTCAATGGAGTGAACATTAAGTAACGTGTAGCAAAATAAAAAGGAGGTTTTTCTATGCCGAGCCTAACAAAGGATATTCTGCGTCAATTCCGTTCGTCGTTTGATGCGGACCGCGAAAGTCATGTTTTGCAGGCGGCTCTCGCGAAGACGGGGCTTGCGGAGCTTTCGTTTGTGCCGACGGAGGCGGCGAAACTGAAGGGCGCGTTTACGATTGACATCAAAACGCGCGGGATTACGGCGCAGGAAAAGTCGGGGCGGTGCTGGCTGTTTGCGGCGCTCAATATCCTGCGCGAGATTGTTGCGGAAAAATGCGGGCTGGAGTCATTTGAGCTGTCGGAGAACTATCTGTCATTTTATGACAAACTCGAGAAGGCGAACAACCTGCTCGAAATGGCGATCGAGCACGCGGAGGAACCCGTCAAAGGTCAGCAAATGCAGTACATTCTGCGCGTATGGAACGACGGGGGCTACTGGTCTCAGGCCGTTGATCTCATCGAGAAATACGGTGTCGTGCCGAAACAGGCGCAGCCGGAATCGTATCAGTCGGAACATACCGCGGCATTTAACGCGACGATCAACCGTCTGCTGCGCAAAGACATCATGGAACTGCGCGAACTGGCGTCGGCGGGTAAGAACCCGTATGAACGCAAACGCGAAATGACGGCGGAAATATACCGCGCGCTCTGCATCGCGTTCGGTCAGCCCGTGGAGACGTTTGATTTTGCTTACCGCGACAAGGACGGCACGTACCATGAGGATCGTCAATTGACGCCGCATGCGTTTTATGACAAATACGTCGGCATTTCCCTGCGCGATTATATGCCGGTGATCAACGAACAAACGCCGGATAAACCGATCGGGCGGCGCATCCGGTTCCATGCGATCGAAAACATGGTTGACCGTGACATGGAAGCACTGAATTTGACACAGGAAGAGCTCGAGGACCTTTGCGTCAAACAGCTCAAAGCGGGAAAACCGGTCTGGTTTGCCTGCGATGCCGGCGCATTCGGCGCGCGTAAAGACGGTGTTTGGGATCCCGCGAGCGTTCGTCCGCAGGACCTGCTCGGCGGATTTTCGCTGTCGGTGTTAAAAGGAAAAGGCCTTGAGTACGGCATCAATGCCGTGACGCATGCGATGCTGCTCACGGGCGTTCATTTTGACGCGGAAGGAAAGCCGGATCGCTGGAAAATCGAAAACTCGTGGGGGAAAGACGTCGGCGATCAGGGATATTTCGTCTGCTCGGAAGCGTATTTCCGCGATTATGTTTTCGAAGCAGTCATTGACCGGATGCACTTTACGTCGGCGCAGCGCGCGATGCTCCTCCGTGAGCCGGTTGTCATCAACGCGTGGGATGAAGACGTTTAATTCCATACGGTTTATTGCATAGGAAAAGGCGGCTGCACCGGGGAGGTACAGCCGCCTTTTTGGGGAATGTAGGCTTTTGGGAATTCGAAAATGGGGAATGTCGAATTATTTAGCGAAGTAACGGTCGAAGAGGCCTTTGAAGCCGCGGCCGTGACGAGCCTCGTCTTTTGCCATTTCATGAACCGTGTCATGAACAGCATCGAGGTTCAGCTGTTTTGCGAGCGTAGCGAGCTCTTTCTTGCCGGCGCAGGCGCCGTGCTCGGCGTCAATACGCATCGTCAGGTTCTTTTCCGTGCTGTCCGTGAGGACTTCGCCGAGGAGTTCGGCGAATTTGGCAGCGTGTTCAGCTTCCTCGAACGCATAGCGTTTGTAAGCTTCTGCGATTTCCGGATAGCCTTCGCGGTCCGCCTGACGGCTCATAGCGAGGTACATGCCGACTTCGGAGCATTCGCCCGTGAAGTTCTGACGCAGACCTTCGATGATGCGCGGATCTGCACCTTTTGCCGTGCCGACATGATGCTCGTCAGCGAACTGGAGGTCGCCGGACTGCTCGATGAATTTCGAAGCCGGAGCTTTACAAATCGGGCACTGAGCAGGCGGCTGCTCGCCTTCATAGACATAACCGCAAACGCTGCAAACGAACTTTTTCATTATGAAAACCTCCTAATTTATACAACATATCTCATACACACATTTATCGCAGGCTGTCGGATTTTGACGTCTTTGGCCTTGCTATGTCTTTATTATAGGGGGAAACACAGAAAATGGAAACAACGAAATTCGACGGTTTATCTAAAATAACTGTCTTATTTTACTTTTATCTCAAGATATCTACGATTATCACAGTTTTTAAAATAAGATATTAACGGATAATAATTATCTAAATTAGACTTAATTTAGAACGATTCCCCGCGATGAAAGAATTTGTGCTATAATGACTAAGATATACTGAAATGAGAGTGACAGTCAGAAGAACAGACTGTCCGGGCGGATTGTCGTATTGCCCGTAATTTCGTAGTATTGAATAGGAGAAAAGACAACATAAAATGTTTACCTGTATGACCAAGTCACCCGCAGAAACCGCAAAGCTGGCGGAGCTCGTCGGCCAAACGATTCATGAAGGAACGGTATTGTGCCTGGAAGGTGATCTGGGCGCCGGCAAAACCTTGTTTGTGCAAAGTTTTGCCCATACGCTGGGCGTCGAAGGCGAAGTGACAAGTCCGACGTTTAATCTCATGAATATCTATGAAGGGATCTGCCCGATCGTACATTTTGACCTCTATCGTCTCGAGAGTGAAGACGACCTCGAGGAGATCGGGTTTTACGAGTACACGGAAGACCCGGACGGAATCGTCGTCATTGAGTGGGCGGACAAATTCCCCGAGGCGATGCCGGAAGAATTCGTGCGTGTACAGATCGAGAGAACGCCGGTCAACGAAGAGGAACGGCGGTTTATTCTGACGGGAATCGGTGAACGCAACGAAAAATTTGTAAAGGAGTTGGCGGATCGTGTCACTTTTGGCTATTGATACGGCGACGCAGGTGTCAAGTGCAGCTGTCATGGCAAACGATCGTCTCGCGGCGGAACTGACGATGCAGGCGAAACTCACGCATTCGGAAACCTTGCTGCCGCATATCGAGCAGGTTTTGCGCATGGCAAATGTACGCAAAGAGGAACTTGACGGCATCGCCGTGAGTATCGGACCGGGTTCGTTTACGGGCCTCCGTATCGGACTTGCGACGGCGAAAGCGATGGCTTATGCCTTAAAACTGCCGATTATCGGCGTCCCGACGCTCGAGGCGCTTGCGTATCATTATGAATCGGTTCCGGGCGTTCGTCTCGTCGCGCTCATGGACGCGCAAAAAGGAAACGCCTACGTCGAAAGTTACGTTTGGGAGCAGGGCGAATTGACCGTCAAATCGAAGGTGGAGATCCGTCCTCTGAAGGAAATCATTGCCGCTTGCGCCGATATCCCGGAACCCGTCATCCTCGTGGGCGACGTCGTACCGCGTAAAGTCTGCGGTAAAATCGATTTGCCCGCCAATGTCAAAGCGGCACCGTCACATCTTGTCATGCCGCGTGCGGCCTGCGTTGCTCGTCTCGGGCTTAAAATGCTCGCCGAAGGAAAAACGGCGAATGTCATGAACATGGAACCGGTCTATATCCGCCGCAGTGAGGCGGAAGTCCTTTGGGAGAAACGTCATCCGGAGGCCGAGTTATGATCATGTACCGCGCAATGACGCGGGATGACGCGGCCGGCGTCGCTGACGTCGAAGAAGCCTGCTTTGCGATTCCGTGGTCGCGCGAATCGTTTTGGAAAGAAGCGGACAATCCGTTTGCCTTCTATATATTGGCTTTTGACGGTGAAAAGGTGGTCGGATTTATCGGCTGCTGGATCACGATCGACGAAGCGCAGATCACAAATGTCGCAGTGCTCCCGTCATACCGCAACCGCGGTATCGGACGCGGACTTTTGGAGACGATGATCCGCGAAGTGCAGAAAAAAGGCGTTACGGCGATGACACTCGAAGTCCGCCCGTCAAACGCGCCGGCGCTCGCGCTTTACGAACGGTTCGGCTTTAAGACGGCGGGACGGAGAAAGAAATACTATCAGGACAACGGTGAAGATGCCCTGATCATGTGGAATACAAAACTGGCGGAAACTTCGCCGCAGGGAATGGGGGATGTTTATGGAAGCAACGAAAATCACAGCAAAGAATAAGGAAGAAATCCTGACCCTGGGCATCGAGTCGAGCTGTGACGAAACGTCGGCGGCTGTGCTCCGCGGCGGCCGGGAGATTCTTTCCAATGTTATTTCGACGCAGATCCCGATCCATCAGAAATTCGGCGGTGTCGTGCCGGAAATCGCGTCGCGCAAACATATCGTCAATATCATGCCGGTCATTGACGAGTCACTGCGTCAGGCTGACGTCAGTCTGACGGATATTGACCAGGTGGCCGTGACATACGGCCCGGGGCTCGCGGGGGCACTCCTTGTCGGTGTTTCGGCGGCAAAAGCGCTTGCATTTTCTCTTGACGTGCCGCTTATCGGTGTCAATCATCTTGAAGGTCATATTTTCGCGAACTTCCTCGCGCATCCCGATCTCGAGCCGCCGTTTCTCGCCCTTGTCGTTTCGGGCGGGCATACCGCACTCGTTGACGTGCGCGGTTATCAGTCATTCCGCCTGCTCGGACAGACGCGCGATGACGCGGCCGGAGAGGCATTTGACAAAATTGCGCGTGTCATGGGACTCCCGTACCCGGGCGGCCCGCGCATTGACGCACTCGCCAAAGAAGGTGATCCGGAAGCCATTGACTTCCCGCGCGCCCTCGAAGAAAAAGGCAATTATGAGTTCAGCTTCAGCGGCCTGAAATCGGCCGTCCTCAACTATATCAACAGTGAGCGCATGAAAG
>CACXCC010000105.1 GCA_902766015.1 uncultured Veillonellaceae bacterium | reverse complement strand
TGGAACTCATCGCGCCGTATTTAGAGGGGATGAATCTCAGCCCGGAGGATACGAAGGTGTATTCGCGTATCATTCACGCGTCAGGAGATCCCGGTTACGCGCCTCTCGTACGGATTCATCCGCAGGCGATTGAAGCGGGGATCGGGGCGCTTCGCGAGGGATGTAACATCTATACGGATGTTGAAATGGTTCGCACGGGGATCAATAAACGCCGGCTCACGTCACTCGGCGGCGAGGTGTTCTGCCGTATTGCCGATCCCGACATCGCGCGCGAGGCGAAAGCAGCGGGATTGACGCGGTCACTCATGGCCATGCGTTCGTTCGGACATGATCTGGACGGCAGTATTGTCGCGATCGGCAATGCACCGACGGCTCTTTTTGAAGTTTTGCGCCTCGTGCAGGAGGAAAATGCCCGTCCTGCCTGCATTGTCGGCATTCCCGTCGGTTTTGTCGGCGCGGCGGATTCGAAACGCGCGCTGGCGGAGCAGACGACGGTGCCGTATATTACCGTTGAAGGAACGAAAGGCGGCAGTCCGATCGCGGCCGCGGTCGTCAATGCGATGCTCTATCTCATTGACAATAACCGCGATTGATGTCATATCGATATCGGGAGGGGATAAGATGGGAAAGCAGATACCGCGGCTTGTGATCGCCGCAACGCAGTCGGGCGGCGGAAAAACGACGGTTGCGACGGGATTGATGGCCGCATTTCGCGGAATGGGACTCACCGTTCAGCCGTTTAAAGTCGGTCCCGACTATCTCGACCCGACGTATCACCGTCTTGCCTGCGGGAGAAACGGGGAAAATCTTGACACATGGCTCGTGCCGCCGGAACGGTTGACCGCACAATATCTGCAGGCCGCAAACGGAGCGGATATCGCCGTTATCGAGGGCGTCATGGGGCTCTATGACGGCGGAAGAAAAGGTGTCAGTTCGACGGCGGAAATTGCCAAACGCCTGCAGGCGCCCGTTGTACTCGTCCTTGGCTGTCGTTCCGTCGGCGAATCGGCCGCGGCAGCGGCACTCGGATTCCGCGCGTACGATCCTGATGTCAATCTCGCCGGTGTTATTTTGAACCGTCTCGGCTCCGCAACGCATGAAGCAATGATCCGTGAAGCCATGGAGCGCATCGGCATGCCGGTTTTCGGTGCCGTGCACCGCACGGATGACATGACACTTCCGTCGCGTCATCTGGGTCTCGTCGCGGCGGCCGAGGGAACGGCGGAACCCGTGATTCGCGCGATGGGAGAGAAGATGGCAGATTCCCTCGATCTGACGGCTTTGCGTCATCTTGCGGAAACGGCGCCGGCGCTGACATCAGGAGAGCGGACCGGGGAAAATACGTCAATTTTCGAGGCATCGAAAACCGGCGGCGAGTTTTTGATGTCAACGGAACGGTTCGGGGAAACCGTGTCAATTTTCGACGCATCGGAACCCGGAACAAAGGCGCTGACGTCAAAAAAACGGGTACGTATCGCCGTCGCACGCGATGAGGCATTTTCCTTTTATTATCCGTCAAGCCTCGCCGTTCTTGAAAATCTGGGAGCGGATCTCGTGTTTTTCAGCCCTTTGCATGATACGAAATTGCCGCAATGCGACGGATTGATCCTTGGCGGCGGTTACCCGGAACTTTACGCTGAAAAACTCGCGTCAAACACGTCAATGCGCCGGGCGATCCGTCAACAGGCGGAAAACGGTATGCCCGTCTATGCCGAATGCGGCGGCTATATGTACTTGCTCGAATCGTTGACGGATCTGAACGGGAAGACCTGGCCGATGACAGGGGTGTTTCCGGGACGTGCCGTAATGACGTCAAATTTGCATACGGTCGGGTATATTGAAGCGAAACTCACGCAAAATACGCTGCTCGGTAAAGTCGGATCAATCCTGCGCGGCCATGAGTTTCACTTTTCGCAGGCCGAACTGCCGCCGGGAGAAGTTCACCCGTTTTTGTTTACGAAACTGCGTGACGGCAGTACGTATGCGGCGGGACAGATTCGCCGCAATGTCATCGGGAGTTATCTGCATCTGCATTTTGTCGGTTGTCCGCAGGCGGCCATGTCATTTTTGGAGGTTTGTCGTTCATGGGATCGATCATTTTAGTTACGGGCGGGGCACGCTCGGGAAAATCCGAATTCGCCGAACGCTATGCCGCGGTGCACGGAAAACAGATCGCCTACATTGCGACGGCGGAAATATGGGACGAGGAAATGAAACGACGCGTCAATCTCCATCGTGCACGCCGTCCGAAAAACTGGCAAACGTACGAAGCGCCGCGAAATGCCGATGCGGCAATCCGTCAGGCAGGTAAAGAACATGACGTCATTTTGTTCGACTGCCTGACACTGTATCTCAGCAATTACCTCTGCCGCCCGGAAGCGGCGGAAATGTCAGCCGGTGATCTGACGGAAGGCGTACGTCAATTGACAGAGCGTCTTATCGATGCGGCGCGGGAACAGGCGGGAACGGTTATTTTCGTGACCAATGAAGTCGGCGCCGGTATCGTGCCGGAAAATCGTCTCGCACGCCTGTACCGCGATCTCGCGGGACGTATGAATCAACAGATGGCTGTGGCGGCGGAGCGTGTTTTTGCAACGATTTGCGGACTTGCCGTCGACTGGAAAAAACTGGCCGGCGAAACGGAACGGGGGATATAAATGACGGAAACGATTATGCTCATGGGAACGGCGTCTCATGTGGGGAAAAGTATCGTAACGACGGCACTCTGCCGGATTTTTCGTCAGGAAGGGCGCCGTGTCGTTCCGTTTAAGGCGCAGAATATGGCACTTAATTCCTATGTCACGCGTGACGGGCGCGAAATGGGACGCGCCCAGGTCGCACAGGCCGAAGCCGCGGGACTCGAACCGGATGTGCTTATGAATCCCGTGCTCTTGAAGCCGACGGGTCACGCTTCGTCACAGGTCATTATCGACGGACTTCCCGTCGGCAATATGAGTGCGCGCGATTACCATAAGGGCTATTCCCTGAATGCCTTTTCCACCGTGACGCGGGCACTTGACACATTGCGGCGCCGTTTTGATACGCTTGTCATCGAAGGGGCGGGCAGTCCCGCCGAGGTCAATCTGCGCGATCACGATATTGTCAACATGCGCGTGGCTAAATACCTGCAGGCGCCGGTCCTTCTCATCGCCGATATCGACCGCGGCGGCGCGCTCGCGTCTCTTGTCGGGACACTCGAACTCCTCGAACCCGATGAACGCGCACTCGTCAAAGGACTTGTCATCAACAAGTTCCGCGGCGACGTGTCACTCTTTACGCCGGCGATTGACTTTCTCGAGAAAAAGACCGGCAAGCCCGTGCTCGGCGTTCTGCCGTATCTCGACGATCTCGGTATTGACGACGAGGATTCCGTCTCGCTCGAGGAAAAACGCCGCGTTCCTGACGCGAAAGGCTGTCTGCGGCTTGCCGTCATCGAGACGCCGAAAATCTCAAACTTTACGGATTTTGACGCACTCGAGCGCGAACCGGAC
>CACXCC010000104.1 GCA_902766015.1 uncultured Veillonellaceae bacterium | reverse complement strand
GGCACGGGTCGTACGCTCCATCCGGATAACATGGCAGCCGGCCCGGCTTCCTATGGTATGACGGATACGATGGGTCGTATGCACAGTGATGCTCAGTTCGCAGGTTCTTCCTCCGTTCCGGCACACGTTGACATGATGGGTCTTATCGGCGCAGGCAACAACCCGATGGTCGGTATGACGGTCGCTGTTGCGGTTGCCGTACAGGAAGCCATGAACAAATAATTGAATCGGTAATCTGACACAGGTTTCTGTGTCATCCGGGAACCCGGTACATGCGTGACGTCACGTGTGTACCGGGTTCTTTTTGCTTGTGACAAAAAATATGAAAACGTTTCCTTTACGTATGCGGGAAAAAAGTATATACTGACGTTATAAAGAAGGTAGTTACTGATTCATATAGATTATGGCAAAAACAGGGACACGAGAAATGTTTTACATCACGGCTGATTCCGTGTACAATAAAACTGAAATCGTTGTTTTACATCCGGACAGGATCATCCTGTTTAGCTGGTAATGCCCGGCGATGTCGGGCTGCGCAAAGGAAAGGTGTACATTATGTTGAAAAAAACGAAAATTGTCTGCACGCAGGGTCCTGCTACGGAAAAACCGGGTGTCGTTGACGCACTCATTGCAAACGGCATGAACTGTGCCCGGTTCAATTTCTCGCACGGCAACCATGAAGAACATGCGGCACGTATCCGCATGGTACGCGAAGCCGCAAAAAAAGCCGGCGCCATCGTTTCGCTGATGCTTGACACGAAAGGCCCGGAAATGCGCCTCGGTGAGTTCAAAGACGGTTCGGTCATGCTCGAGAAGGGTAAAAAATTCACGCTGACGCATGACGACAAACCGGGTGATGAGACGCATGTTTCGATTAACCACAAGAAGCTCTATACGGAAGTCAAACCGGGTGACACGCTGCTGCTTTCCGACGGCCTCGTTGCGCTCAAAGTCGACGAAATCAAGGGCAAGGACATTATCACGACGATCCAGAACAGCGGCAAAATGAGCACGCGCAAACGCGTTGCCGCACCGGGCGTATCCCTCGGTCTGCCGCCTGTTTCCGAACAGGACGAAAAGGATATTCTCTTCGGTATCGAGCAGGATATGGATTTCGTCGCTGCTTCCTTCATTCAGCGTGCGGCTGACGTTCTTGAGATCCGTGAACTCATCGAGAAAAACGGCGGCCATATGGAGATCATCCCGAAGATCGAGAATCTCGAAGGTGTCAAAAACTTTGACGATATCCTCGCTGTTTCCGACGGCATCATGGTTGCACGCGGCGACCTCGGCGTCGAAATCCCGGCCGAGGATGTGCCGATCATCCAGAAACAGATTATCCGTAAATGCAATAAAGCCGGCAAACCGGTTATCGTCGCAACGCAGATGCTCGAGTCGATGACGACGAATCCGCGCCCGACACGTGCGGAGGTTTCCGACGTCGGCAATGCGATCCTCGACGGAACGGATGCGATTATGCTTTCCGGTGAGACGGCAAACGGTTCGTACCCGGTCGAGGCAGTTTCGACGATGAACCGCATTGCACTGCGCATCGAAGATTCGCTCGAATACCGCAAGATCTTCCTGCACAGCGGTTTCGGGCATCAGAATTCGACGACAGACGCCGTTGCCCATGCTACGGTTCAGCTCGCTTATGAACTTGACGCCAAAGCGATTATTACGCCGACGGAAAGCGGCTATACGACGCGTATCGTCTCGAAGTATCGTCCGAAAGCAACGATTATCGCCTACACGTCAAGTCCGCGTATCATGCGTCAGCTCAATCTGCGCTGGGGTGTCTATGTCCTGCCGGGTCGTCCGTGGCACACGCAGGATGAAGTCATCGGCGCCGTTACGCAGAGTGCGCTCGATCACGGCCTCGTCGAAATGGGCGACAAAACGATTGTTACCTCCGGTATCAAAGTCGGCGAAGGCAATACGAGCACAATCCGCGTTTATACGTACCATCAGCATGAAGGCGATATCTGATTTGTCCTTGACGGAACGTTTTCGATGAACCATCCCCCTGCGGCGCTATGTCGGCAGGGGGATTTCTGTTCTTGCGGAAACGGCGCCCTGTATGGTATGATAGAGAAGAATCTGTAAGATTTTGGAAAGAGGGACAACATTGCTTACTGTATTGATGATCTTAGACGCAATCGTCTGTATTGCCCTGATCGCTGCTGTCCTCGGACAGGAAGCGAAATCGGCCGGCATGGGCGGACTCGGCGGCGGTGCCGATACCGTCTTTTCGAGCAAAGCGCGCGGTATGGATGCGTTGCTCGCCCGTGTAACGGTCATTCTGGCCATCCTGTTTGGCCTCATCACGATTGTGATTGCACGTATGACCAGTTGACGGTTTGTGCTCCTGTTCTGTGGGGGAGAACGGCTTCCTGACAAGAGCGGGGGCATTTTTTTCGCGAAGAGGAGTGGAGTGCGATGATTTTAGCGGGAGCAGAACCGTTTTTTCTTCCGGGCGGGCGTCACGGTGTCATTCTGATGCACGGATTTACGGGGCTTCCGGCTGAAATGCAGCTGCTCGGATGGTATCTGCACGAACGCGGACTTACGGTTCTCGCGCCGCGGCTTGCGGGACATGGAACGACAGCGGAGGATATGAGCCGCATGACGGGAGAGGACTGGCTCGATTCCCTGCGTGATGCGTACGCGATCCTCTCCGGATGCTGCGATGACGTCAGTTTTGCGGGACTTTCCATGGGCGGTACGCTCGGACTGCTTCTCGCGGCCGAAAAACCGCTGCGCCGTCTCGTCCTCATGTCAACGCCGATTTTTATCGCACCGGAACGCGGCGCCGATCGTCTGCCGCCGCGGCGTTTTTGCCGGGGACGTTACGCGCCGAAAGACCGGAAACGTATGCCCGGCGTCCCGGCAGCCGTCAATCATACGTATCGTGAAATTCCGCTTTTGGGCGTTCATGAGCTCATTGACCTGATTAAACGGTCAAAGTCATGTTTGCCGCAGGTCAAATCCCCGCTTTTGATCCTGCACAGCCGTAATGACCATACGGCGAGTCCCGAAAGTGCAGAGTACATTTACGACCGTGTCGGAAGCGCCTGCAAAGAAATTGTCTGGCTGGAGAAATCCGGCCATTTGCTGCCGCTTGACACGGAGCGGGAAACGGTTTTTGAGAAAGCAGCAGACTTTCTTTCCTGAGGAGATACACGATGTCAGAACAAAAAATTATCGATGATCATTACTGTTTTGCCTGCGGTGCGGAAAATCCCGTCGGGCTGCATCTGCATTTTACGGAACAGGACGGACAATTTGTCACGAAAAAGACGCTGCCCCGCGAATATCAGAGTTATCAGGGCGTTGTGCACGGCGGCATTGTGACGACGATGCTGGATGAAGCCATGGGAGGATATCTCTGTGAGATCGGAGAACCTGCCGTCACGGCAAGACTTGACGTGCGCTACCGCCATCCGACACCTGTAGGGGAAGAATTGACGATCACCGGTTGGATCGCCGGGCGCCGCGCTAATTTTGTCGAAATGAAAGCAACGGTTGCGCTCGCCGACGGAACGGTAACAGCAGAAGGAACAGCAAAAATGGCTGTGATGGAGTAAGAAAAGAATGGATTTAAAGGAACGTATTTTGGCTTATATGCGCAAGGATGCGTATAAGCCTCTGCCGGCGGAGGAGTTGGCCGACGGCATGGAATTGACGCCGGAAGATCTTGTCGCATTCCCGGCGGCACTCGAGGCGCTCGAAAAAGACGGCGCCGTCATTAAAAACCGCAATGATTTGTACGGACTGCCGAGCCGCATGCATCTTGTCGTCGGCCGTTTGTCGATGACGGCAAAAGGGTTCGGCTTTATTGTCCCGGATGTGCGCGAATCCGACGAAGAGACGGATGTCTTCGTACCGGGACCGGGAATCGGCTCGGCCATGCACGGCGACCGCGTTGTCGCGCGTATTTCGCCGTCGGAAATCCCGGGACGTTCGCGTGAAGGTGAAATCATCCGCATTCTCGAGCGCGCCAACGAAAAAATCGTCGGCACGTTTGAAAGCAGTAAGACGTTCGGTTTTGTCAAACCGGACAATCAGAAACTGACGCAGGATATTTTCGTGCCGAAGAAATTCTTCCACGGCGCGAAAACGGGCGACAAAGTCGTCGTCAAAGTCACGAAATGGCCGGACCGACGTCGTAACGCCGAAGGCGATATCGCAGAAGTCATCGGTAAATCCGGCGATCCGGGCGTCGACATTGTTTCCGTCATGCGCGCCTATGACCTGACGGAATCATTTCCGGAAGACGTACAGGCCGAAGCTGGCGCGACGGAGACGGAACCGGCTCCCGAAGAATACCGCGGACGCCGTGACCGCCGCGATTTCCCGATCGTTACGGTTGACGGTGAGGATTCCAAGGACCTCGACGACGGCGTTTTTGCGCGCCGCAACGAGGACGGTTCGTTTTTCCTCGGCGTCTATATCGCTGACGTCAGCTGGTATGTACGCGAACATCAGCCGCTCGACCGTGAGGCCCGCGAACGCGGCACGAGTGTCTATCTCGTCGACCGCGTCATTCCGATGCTGCCGAAAGAACTGTCGAACGGCATCTGCAGCCTCAATGCCGGTGTCGACCGCCTGTCCATGGCCTGCGAAATGCAGATCAGCCCGGAAGGCGAAATCACGAGTTATGAAATCGTGCCGACGGTCATTCACGTCTATCGTCGTTTGACGTACACGATTGTCAATAAAGTCCTCGTCGATCAGGAAGAACCGTTTGTCTCCGACAATCAGGACATCCGCTCCATGCTCGAAACGCTGCGTGATCTGCGCGAAGTACTCAAGGCAAAGCGTCACCGCCGCGGTTCGATTGACTTCGAAATCCCGGAAGTCAAAGTCAAACTCGACGAGAAGGGTCATCCGATCGCACTCATCAAGCGCGAAGGTTCGCTTGCCGAGTCGATCATCGAGGAATGTATGCTCGCGGCCAACGAAACGGTTGCGCGTCATATGGATACGAAGCATTTGCCGTTCCTGTACCGCGTTCATGAACAGCCGTCCGACGAAAAACTCGAGCGCTTCAACAACCTGCTCGCTGCGTTCGGGCTGTTCGTTCATACGGACTCCGAAGGTCATGTCCGCCCGATGGACATTCAGAAAGTCCTCGCCAAAGTCGAAGGCAAACCGGAAGAGCGCATCATCAGCACCGTTGCTTTGCGCACGATGCAGCAGGCGCGCTACGCGCCGGAAAGTCTCGGTCATTTCGGCCTCGCCGCGCGGTATTATACGCATTTCACGTCCCCGATCCGCCGTTATCCGGACCTCATGGTTCACCGGATGCTGCGTGACACGTTTGCGACGGGCACGATGGACGGGGCGCGTCAGGAAAAACTTCGCGGCATGCTCCCGGAAATCGCGGATCACGCATCGGAACGCGAACGCATCGCCATCGAAGCCGAGCGCGAAACGACGGATATGAAGAAAATCGAATACATGGAACAGTTTGTCGGTCAGACGTTTACAGGCGTCATCAGCGGCGTCACGTCATTCGGTCTGTTTGTCGAACTCGACAACGGCATCGAAGGACTCGTCCACGTTTCGACAATGTCGGATGACTATTACGACTACGTCGAGGAACAGTATGCAATGGTCGGCGAAAACACGCAGAAGAAATACCGCCTCGGCGATGAAGTCGAAGTTATCCTGCTCCGCGCAAGCGTCGAGGAACGCAACATTGACTTTGTCCTGAAGGGCAACGGCACGTATGACTTTGCGACGCTCCAGCAGCTGATCCGCGGACGCGGACGTTCGGGTGGGAGCAAGCCGGCCGGAAGCTCCAGCGGCGATTCCGGTCGTTCAAAACATGACCGTCACGGACGCAGCGGGGCAAACGGCAGAAAAAAAAACGCTGAAGATGACGACATCATCGCGGCATCACTGATCGACGATGAAGAACAGCCGAAAAAACACCGCAGCGGCCACGGTAAATCGCGCGGCCGCGGTCCTTCCGGGGAAAAACTTTCCCGCCCGGATCATCAGCAGCATCACAGAAAACGCCGCGATGACCGAAAAAATGACGAACGCAAAGCCGGCGATTTCGGACGAAACCGCAATGAACGCCGCGTCGGACGCGAGGATTATCACCGCGTCCGTGTGACGGGATTGAACAGTGCCGTTTGGCCGGATCCGCCGGGATATCACGAACGCAAGGCCCGCGAGGAAGCGGCCTCCGCGAAGACGAGAAAAACGCCGCGTCCGCATATTCACATGAACCGTAAAACGGAAGGCGGCACCGGCAACAGTAAATAACAGGTGATACGATGGGGAAACAGAACGCAGGAATGAAGATCGTCTGCGAGAACCGCAAGGCGCGTCACGATTATTTCATTCACGAAACGTTTGAGGCAGGCCTTGCCCTGCAGGGGACTGAAGTCAAATCCCTGCGGGCCGGGCGGGCCAACCTCAAAGACAGTTATGCTTTTATCAAGAACGGCGAGATTTTTGTCGACCATATGCATATCAGCCCGTACGAACAGGGAAATATTTTCAATCATGATCCGCTGCGCGCACGCAAACTTCTTATGCATAAGGCGGAGATCGTGAAGCTGTTCAGCAAGACGCGCGAAAAGGGCTATACGATTATTCCGCTCAAAGTCTATTTCAAGCACGGCCGCGCGAAAATCGAGATCGCTCTCGCAAGCGGTAAACACAATTACGATAAACGCGACGATTTGCGCAAGAAAGCCGCAAATCGCGACATCGAACGCGCACTCAAAGATCATCAGCGCTATTGACAACTTAATACGTTAACAAAGACCTGCTGTGTCATGTCACGGCAGGTTCTTTTTTTGTCCGCGGTTACGTGATATAATAAAAAACAGCTTTTCTTTGCGAGAACGGCGTCCGGGACGGGGCTGCTCCTGCTTTCCGCGGATTCGCAACGACGGGGGAGAGCCACGGCGCCTGCCGCCATACTGCGGCTAAAAAAAATCCGTTTTCGCTTAATTTAGTCGCCTGAATCAAACCGCTGCGCTTAAACAATTCAGGCTCCCGGCGAAAACGGATTTTTTTCTTTACGCCCTTTGCAGCGAGGCGTCAGGCGCCGTGCCCCTCCCCTTTACGTTGCATCACCGCGTCAGCAGGAGCAGCCCCGCCCCGGACGCCTGCGTGGCATGATTAGACATATATTTTTTGAACTGGAGGAAACTCTATGACAGAACCGATGAAAATGAAGCGCGGACTGAAAAACCGTCATTTGCAGATGATCGCTCTCGGCAGCGCCATCGGAACGGGACTCTTTTACGGTTCCGCTTCGACGATTGCCCTCGCCGGCCCGGCCGTCATTCTTTCGTATCTTCTCGGCGGCGCCGTCATCTTCTTTATTATCCGCATGCTCGGCGAAATGGCCGTCGACGAACCGGTTTCCGGCTCGTTCAGTCACTATGCCGGCAAATACTGGGGAAAGTTCCCGAGCTTTATGTCCGGCTGGAATTACTGGTTTGACTACGTCATTATCTCCATGGCCGAACTTACGGCTGTCGGCATTTATATGAATTTCTGGTATCCGGATCTGCCGCAGTGGCTTTCGGCACTCATCTGCCTCGTGATTATTACGGCCATCAATCTCATTAACGTCAGCGCCTACGGTGAGGTCGAGTTTTGGATGGCAATCATCAAGGTCACGGCGATTGTTCTTATGATCCTGCTGGGACTTTACCTGATCCTTTCGGGACCGAAACCGTTCCCCGATAATTTCAGCAATCTCTGGCAGAACGGCGGATTTTTCCCGAACGGAGTCTGGGGATTTGTGCTCTCAATATCTGTCGTCATGTTCTCATTCGGCGGCATTGAGCTCATCGGTATCACGGCCGGCGAAGCCGAAGATCCGGACCGTACGATTCCGCGCGCGATCAATCAGGTTATCTGGCGAATTCTCATTTTTTACGTCGGCACGATGATCGTTCTCATGTCACTCTGGCCGTGGAATCTCGTCGGCAAGGAAGCGAGCCCGTTCGTCCAGATCTTCGCGAATGTCGGCGTCCCGGCCGCGGCGCATATTTTGAACTTCGTCGTTTTGACGGCGGCGATTTCCGTGTATAATTCGGCGATTTACAGCAACAGCCGTATGCTTTACGGTCTGTCGAAACTGGGCGATGCGCCGCATTTCCTGAGCCGGCTTTCCGGGCGCAGTGTCCCGGTTAACGGTATTTTCGTTTCGTCGGGCATTACGCTCATCGTTGTCGCGCTGAACTATTTCTTTGAAGGCCACGTCTTTATGCTGCTGCTTTCGATCGCGACGTGTTCGGCGGTTATCAGTTGGATGACGATCGTCATTACACATCTGAAGTTCCGCAAATATTGCCGTGAACACAAGAAAACCGTCAAATTCCGCACGCCGTTTTATCCGGTGATCAATTATATCTGTATCGCGTTCCTCATCGGTGTCGTCGCGTTTATGACGCAGATCCCCGATATGCAGCTCGCTGTCGTCGTCCTGCCGATCTGGCTGTTTGTCCTTTGGGTTGGCTATCGGTATAAAATGCGCCGGGATTGATTCGGTGTCAATCGGGGGATTGGATCGCCGGCTCCCACACAAAAGAAAAGATCCGTTGTCTTTCAGGACGACGGATCTTTTTGTTATAACAAAGGGGAAAGGAGACGGTTGTCCGCGGTGCGGAGGAGGGGACTGATGCGAAACAGTGACAGGAAAAGTCAGTTTTCCTTTTGAAGTGCGGATTTTTATTTGACAGCGAGCAGGCCGCCGCGGCCGCGGCGTGCGATGACACGTCCTTCGGTTTGGAGTGCTTCGAGAAGTTTACGGACATGAGCTTCCGGCAGGGAGAGCTGGCGTGCGAGGCTTCTCCGTCCGACGGCTGCGCCGTTTTCGTTGGCGGAGCGGATGCGTTCCCAGAGGAGTTCTTTCTGCTCCGTTTCGCTCTGCGGTTCGCGCGATTTGGCGGCGAAGACGGCTGCGCGGATGACGGGAGGAAGGATTTCCGATTCGGGCGGTTCGTCCGTCGAAAGCGTTGTCAGGTAAGTGACGAGGTTTTCGAGCTCGCGGATGTTGCCCGGGAACGGATATGATGTCAGATAGGGGCGGATTTTGGAAAAGTACGTTGCAGCGGGGAGCGTGACGGCCGGATTGACGCGGCTGATGCGTTTGTAGAATGTGCCCGCGAGCAGCAGAATATCGCCGGCGCCGCGTTCGCGCAGGGCGGGAAGTTCGATCGGCAGGACATTGAGGCGGTAATAGAGGTCACGCCGGAACAGTTTTTGACGGGTGAGTTCGGTCAGGTCACGGTTTGTCGCGGAAATGACGCGGACGTCGATCGGGATTGTGCGTGTACTGCCGACGCGGCGGATCTGTTTTTCCTGCAGGACGCGAAGCAGTTTGACCTGAAAGGAAAGCGGCGCGTCACCGATTTCGTCGAGAAAGATCGTACCGTGCTGGGCTTCTTCAAACAGGCCGACCGCACCTTGACGGCTCGCTCCCGTAAACGCGCCGGGGACGTAACCGAACAGTTCGCTTTCGAGCAGGCTTTCCGAAAGTGCAGCGAAGTTGACGGCGACAAACGGACCGTTTCGGCGCGGCGACGCGTTGTGGATGCTCTGCGCAATGAGTTCCTTGCCGGTGCCGCTTTCGCCGTGAATACAGACCGGCGCTTCGGAAGCAGCGATTTTTTTTGCGATGGTGAGGGCGGCGGCAAGAGACGGGCTTTTGCCGATGATATCGTCAAATGTGTGCTTCGCGAGAGCTTTTTGCCGATTTTTGCCGATTGATGTCATTTGCTGCAGTTGATCCATTTGACGGTAGTTGTTCTTGATGAGCTGGATGATGTCGCGCAGATAATTGGCGGAAAGAAGCTCGGCGTATTCTCCGAGCAGGCCGAAGTGCAGCAGGATTTCGACGATCGTCGTGATGTCAATGAGCCGGTTTCGGATGTCAATGACCGTCTCGACGCAGTCGGGCACGCAGTCCGGTTCGCCCGGCGTGACGGCGGTTTTGAGTTTCGGATACGTGACGCAGCCGGGATAGTACGGATAATAGTTTAAATGGTTGATACCGAGGGCGCGGAGTTCCTGCACGACACTTTCCGCACTGGACTGTGAGTCGTTGGCGATGAGGACGTCTGTCCCTGCCGACAGTTCGAAGAGACGGTGAAGTTCGTGGTAATCGATCGAGCGGCAGGCGAGGAGCGTCGGGCACGTTTGACACACTGTCATAGCTTCGTTACGGGCCTGACGGCTCAGGAAAACGACGAGATTGCTCGTAATGACGGGCGGCAAGGTATCACAGGAAAGGGCGTAATGGGTAATATTGACGCGTCCGGCGAGGATGGAACGCAGCTGCCGGTGACACGTCGATATCGTATTCGGGCTGGAAGCAATCAAAGTCATGGTCAACATGAATGTCACCTCAAAACGGGATATGCAAAGGGATAAAACGGATAAAACGGGATATCGTATCTTTAGTATACTTGTTTTACAACGAAAATCATACCGATACAGGGGAATTTTTCGGTCTTTTCAAAAAAAGAATCGTAAAATTTTTCGAAAAAACATGGATCCGACGTCAAAATTGGCACGGATTTTGCTTTATATAAGGATGTAAGGCGTTATTTTTTTTTCGATCGTGTTTCCGGGTGAACGACGAGCACCGGAAAATCCGGAGCAGGATCGGCTGTGATTATGGTATGATTTAGGAGGTAGTTGGTATGAAAGACGAAAATCAGGGGCAGAAAACACCTCAGATCAAAGTCGGGTGGATGGGCTACGTTGCCTTTATCCTGGCGGTTCTGATGTTTTCCGGTTTATTCTCATCGAGTGACGGCTGGTTGCGTGCCCTCGACTTTAACACGTTGAACGGTTCGTTCGGTACGATTCAGAGCACGGCCGAAAAAGCGCTCAATTTCCGCGGTGCAGGCGGCAGCGGCGCAAAGGACGGTTTCATCTTCGCGATTACGCTGATGCCGGCTGTCATTCTTGCTCTCGGCATTATCAATGTCGTTGACGGACTCGGCGGCATGCGCGCGGCGCAGCGCCTCATGAGTCCGATTTTAAAACCGCTTCTCGGTATTCCGGGCGTTGCCACGCTCGCCTGCATCGCGAATATGCAGAGCACGGATGCCGCAGCCGGTATGATCAAGGAACTCTACGATAAAGGCGAAATGACGGATGAGGAACGTTCCGTCACGATCGCGTACCAGACGAGTGCTTCCGCGACGATTACGAACTACTTCTCGTCGGGCGCCGCCGTTTTCGGCATCATGGTCGCTCCGATTATTTTGCCGCTCATTGTCATGTTCGCCTTCAAAATCATCGGCGCGAACATTATGCGTATGTATCTGAAAGCGGTTTACCGCAAACAGGCAAAGGGAGGCAAATAAGATGGCTGACGCACAGAATACGGCTCCGGTTCAGGAGCAGAAGAAAAATGTCCTCGACCTCTTCGTCGAGGGCGCACGCAAAGGTTTTGACATCGGTACGCGCAGTCTGATGCCGAACGTCATCATGGCGTTTGTCATCATCCGCGTCCTCGACGTCACGGGCCTTTTGAAGATTATCGGCAATGTCTGCGCCCCGGTTATGGCGCTGTTCGGTCTGCCGGGCGAAGCCGCCATGGTTATTGTCGCTTCG
>CACXCC010000103.1 GCA_902766015.1 uncultured Veillonellaceae bacterium | reverse complement strand
GGAGTGGCGCGATTTTTTCGAGCAGTTCGCTGTCCGCTTTGAACCATTTGACGTCAAACAAATGCGTCTGATCGAGCCAGCGTGCTTCATCATGGACACTCAGGAGCGGTACACCCTCCGTGATCGTGCATTCGTAGCAATACATCGTCACGAAGTATTCGGGATATTCGTGTTCCATGACACCGATAAGTTTTCCGACGCGGACACGGATCTTGAGTTCCTCCCAGAGTTCACGGGTTAGGGCTTCTTCATCCGTTTCCCCTTCTTTGACTTTTCCGCCGGGGAATTCCCAGATCCCCGTATAGTGACCGTAATTGCGGCGGGCGGAAAAAAGCCGGCCGTTATCGATGAGTGCCGCCGCAACGACACGCAGATGCTGTTTTTCCATGAAAAAGACCTCATTTCGTTAACACAAATTTAAACTTCCGTAACAAATGCTTTATACCTTTCTATTATACTGAATCATGAGAAATTTGTTCAGAAAAATTATCCGTGCGAGGTGTTTGTTATGGTACAGCATGTTTATCGGAATCTATATCGTCAGCGGCAGGAAATTCTCCGTTTCCTGCTCGTCGGCGGAGGCTGCTTTGTTTTGACTACGGAATTATGGCTGCCCCGACAGAACTCGGCGGGATTTCGTACCTTACGGCGTGTTAAACCGTATCGCCAATACCGAGGTACGTCCGGGAGGGTCGGATTTCCGTCTTTTGAGCCGCGATGCTTTTAATATTCAATGCCTTTCTGCGCCGTAATCCCCTTTTCGTACGGATGACGCAGGCACTGCATTTCCGTAATGAGATCGGCACGTTCCCGCAAAACATCCGGGATACCGCGCCCGGTAAAGACGAGATGCAGATTCTCCGGACGCAGGTCGAGCAAATGAAGGATATCCTCATCCGTCACGAGCCCTGCCCGCACGGCATAATTGATTTCGTCGAGAATCACCATATCCCATATGCCGCACTTAATCGCCGTTTTCGCTTCGCATAAAGCCGCTTTCGCCGCCTCTTCGTGATCTCCGTTTCGATTCGTAAAACCGAGCCCGCACGAACGCAATTCAATTCCGCCGAACTGCTCGCGGATCATCCCGATTGCAGACTTCTCCCCCGTCGTCCGGTTACTCTTCAAAAACTGTAAAATAAGTACCCGCAGTCCGTCTCCCCAAGCCCGGAGCGCAAGTCCCAAAGCCGCCGTCGTCTTCCCTTTTCCGTCGCCGGTATTGACAATGACTAATCCATGTGTCATGTGGTTATACTCCTTCCGAAAATCTACCTTTGCAGTTGGGGCAGGGAGGTGTCGGATGGAACGGTTTGCTGCATAAGGCGTTAAGAAAAAATTGTACTTTCGCAGGGAGCCTGAATTGTTTAGCGCAGCGATTTGATTCAGGCGACTAAATTAAGCGAAAGTACAATTTTTTTAGCCGCAGCTTTTAAGTGGAATCCGACACCTCCCTGCCCCAACTGCTGAGTTAAGTTTCCTTTAGTACAGACAAGTGAGGGGAGGTACGACGATCTTGACGCCTTGCTGCAAAAAGCGTAAAGAAAAAATCCATTTTCGCCTGTCGCCTGTATTGTTTAAGCGCAGCGATTTGATACAGGCGACTTTAATTAAGCGAAAATGGATTTTTTTAGCGGCAGTGTGGAGTCAAGATCGTCGTACCTCCCCGCCTTTTAGCCGCAGTATGGTGTCAGAATTGATGCTTGTCCCCGCCTTGTTTCAACAGATTGGATACATGCCCGACAATCACTTCAGCCAGCGCCGACTTCTCCTGCAGCGGATACGCCTCACGTCTTCCGTCAGCAAAAAACAGCACCGCCTGATTCGTACTGACGCCGAAACCTGCATCACTGCGGCTGACGTCATTTGCGACAATAAAATCGAGGTTCTTCTTTACGAGCTTCGTCCGCGCATACGCCTCAACATCACGCGTCTCCGCCGCAAAACCGACGAGAACCTGATGCGTCTTCTTCTGCCCGAGCTCCAGCAGAATATCCGGATTCCGAACAAGGCGAAGGACCAGGTCGCCGTCTTGTTTCTTGATCTTATCCGTCGCAACAGCTTCCGGACGATAATCCGCGACCGCAGCGGCTTTGATGACAGCATCTGACATGTCATAACGGCTGAGAACCGCATCATGCATTTCAACGGCCGTGCGGACATGAATGACGTTGACGTCAACGGGATCGGGAAGTGTCACGGGACCCGCGACAAGCGTCACGTCAGCGCCGCGTCGCGCTGCAGCGGCTGCGATCGCATATCCCATACGTCCCGAAGAACGATTGCCGAGGAAGCGCACGGGATCGAGCGGTTCTTCCGTTCCGCCCGCCGTAACGAGGATTTTCCGCCCCGCCAGACTCTGTTGACACGAAAACAGCTTTTCTGCTTCCGCGACAATCGATGACGGCTCCGGCAAACGCCCTTTTCCCATACGGTTGCAGGCAAGCCAACCCGAAGCCGGCTCAATGACAATGACACCGCGTTGACGGAGCGTCTCGATATTCGCCTGCGTCACCGGATTTTCGTACATATCCGTATTCATCGCGGGCGCGATCATTACCGGCACGCGCACGGCGAGTAACGTTGTCGTCAGCATGTCATCGGCTATTCCGACCGCGGTTTTCGCGATAAGATTTGCCGTTGCCGGCGCGACGAGAACGAGATCGGCCCAATCCGCGAGTGCGATATGTTCGACTTTTGCTTCCGTCACCGGTGTCCACATACTTGTAATAACGGCATGCCCGCTGATCTCGCGAAACGTGAGTGCCGTCACGAAATTCTGCGACGCACGTGTCATAATGACCCGGACTTCCGCTCCGGCTTTACGCAGACGGCTTGCGATTTCCACAGCTTTATAGGCCGCAATACCGCCCGTTACGCCGAGAACGACATGTTTGCCCGATAACGCTGATTTCGTCATTTCCGTCATAGCGGCATCCGCCTCCTCAGGAGTAAAACTTACATGCTGTCACGCGAAAGTTGATACGTGATCTTGCTTTCTACGATCTCCTCAAGAGCATTCGAAACATTCTTCGTCGAACGCGCTTCCGTCGACAAGAGATCCGCACCGTCAAGCAGCTGACGCGAACGTTTTGCAGCGAGAACAACAAGTGCATATCGACTGTCGACTTTTTTCATTAAACGGTCTGTGGACGGATTAACCATACTCATAACTGCATTCGATTTCATTTGCTTTCAATCTCCTCAAATAATGATTCATTACGGTCAACGCGGCAATGCTCGGCCGTCAAAATATCCTGGATACGTTTCACGGCGGCGTCGACCGTGTCGTTGACAACGACATAACGGTATTGACGTCCGATCTGAATTTCCCCGCGCGCGGCACCGAGTCGGCGTGCCAGCGATTCCTCCGTTTCCGTACCGCGGCCGCGGATCCGGCGTTCGAGCTCGGAAAGTGACGGCGGCAACAAGAAAATAAAAATCCCGTCCGGGCATTTCTTCATGACATTGCAGGCACCCTGCGTGTCAATTTCAAGCAGAATGTCTTCACCGGCAGCGAGACGTTCCTCGATTTTTTTGAGCGGCGTACCGTAGTAATTGCCGTACACATTGGCATATTCGAGAAAACCGCCCGCCTCGATCATCGACTCGAATTTTTCCTTTGTCAAAAAGTAGTAATTCCTGCCGTCAACCTCACCTTCGCGCGGCTGACGCGTCGTTGCGGAAATGGAA
The DNA here is from genome assembly GCA_902766015.1 of uncultured Veillonellaceae bacterium. GTDB lineage: Bacteria > Bacillota > Negativicutes > Selenomonadales > Selenomonadaceae > RUG11126. Next base: position 10,365 of record CACXCC010000103.1, on the reverse strand, counting down.
TACGCGAGATCCGGCGTCTGATTCAAGAGCTCGGTACAAACCGTTCCCTTACCCGTTCCGGACGGACCGGAAACGACAATCAAAAGTCCCTGTTTCATGCTTCGTCTTCTTTCTGTTCTGACTTCAATCCCAGATCGACGTTATCGACAATGCGGTGTGCGACCGTTTCCGGCTGAACGGCGGAAAGAACCACGTGGTCACTGTCCATGATCACAACGGCACGGGTACGGCGTCCGTATGTCGCGTCAATGAGGCGTCCCGCATCGCGGGCTTCCTGAATCGTGCGCTTAATCGGCGCGGACTCCGGGCTCACGATCGCGACGACGCGGTTTGCCGACACTATGTTGCCGAACCCGATATTGATTAACTTAATACCCAACGGTATCAGCCCCTTATCTTATTCGATATTCTGCACCTGTTCGCGCAGTTTTTCGATCTCACTCTTCATGTCAACGGCAAGCTGCGCCGCTGACGCATCATTGGCTTTTGACGCGAGGGTATTGGCCTCGCGGTTCATCTCCTGAATAAGGAAATCGAGCTTGCGTCCGACCGGCTCCGTTGACGTCAAAAGCTGACGGAACTGGCTGCAATGGCTCGTAAGACGCACCGTTTCCTCGGTGTAATTGACCTTGTCCGCATAAATTGCCGTTTCCTGAATCAGACGGTTCTCGTCGATCGCCGTATCGGCAAGGACTTTTTCCATCTCGGCCTGCAGGCGTTCACGTCGGCGCGCAACAATTGCAGGCGCCATGACTTCCGCCTGTTTTGTCTGCTCCTCAAGGAGCGTCAAACGCTTCGTAAAGTCAGCGACAAGGTTTTCACCCTCCTGACGGCGCATCGCGTCAATTCCCGTGAGTGCTTCTTCCGCGGCCTGCATAAGAACCGGTTCGATGATGGCAGGATCGGGAGGAAGCGGTTCCGTTTCGATGACACCCGGATATGTCGCAATCGGCATAACGTCATCGGGGCGCGCAAGTCGGAGTTTGTCGCTGAGTTTGATCACGGCTTCATGGTACGCAGCCGCAAGTCCTTCATTGACGCGAACCGCAGCACGGTTTTCACGTCGATCGGTATAATGAATGTATAAGTCAACCTTGCCGCGTGCGATATATTTCGCAGTGAGACGGCGCAGTTTCATCTCAAAGCCCGCAAGCACCGGATCACTGTGTACCTGCACTTCGAGGAAACGCTGGTTGACGGAACGGATCTCGATCTGGATCGCAGCAGCGTCGTTTTCCGCGGCCGCCGAACCGAAACCGGTCATGCTTTTCAGCATAAAATCCCTTCTTTACTCGTAAATTTAATCCGCAATTTCGCCGGCGAAAACCATCTCGGCCGGGCCCGTCATAAAGACGTGATTGTTGTCGGCCCATTCGACGATGAGTTTGCCGCCGTCAAGCTGAACTTCGATCTTGCGGTCGGTTTTGCCGTTTAAGATCGAGGCAACCGTCGTTGCACACGAACCCGTTCCGCAGGCAAGCGTCACGGCCGCACCGCGTTCCCAGACGCGCATGCGTACGTGCTGACGATCCTTGACTTCTACGAACTCCGTATTCGTCTTGCGCGGGAAACGTTCATGCGATTCGAACAGCGGACCGTATTCATAAATCGGGAAATTCTCCGCATCGTCAACGAACACGACACAGTGCGGATTGCCCATGGATACGCACGTCATGGCAAACGTCTTGCCTTTGACGTCAATCGGCTCGCTGATGCAGCGTCCCATACCGAACCCCGTCACAGGGATTTTGTCCCCTTCAAGGATCGGCTCGCCCATGTCAACGCGGACACCCGTAACCTCTCCGTCAGCATCTGTGACGATCTCCGGCACGAGAATGCCCGCGCCCGTTTCAACGGTAAATTTCTTTTGATCCGTCAGGCCGTTATCGTAAAGATAGCGCGCGAAACAACGAATCCCGTTGCCGCACATCTCGGCCTCGCTGCCGTCCGTATTAAAAATGCGCATACGGAAATCCGCCTTGTCTGACGGCAAAACGACGAGAATTCCGTCGCCGCCGATCCCATAATGACGGTCACACCATTTCCGCGCGAGTGCCGCATAATCCGCAGGTTCCGACTGCAGACAGTCGATCAGCGCAAAGTCGTTGCCGCAGCCCTGCCACTTCGTAAATTTCATGGAGAATCCCTCCCAAAATTGCATAAACGTATTCGATACTATTGTACTTGTTTTGAGGTCAGGTTGCAAGTCACGCCGAGTAGATGAAAACTCCCTATCCGTCAGACATAGAGTGTCAACGAATAGGGAGTTGATGATTTTTGTCAACGATTACAAGCCGGATTCCTTTCACACGCCCACAAACAATTCAGCGATGGAATAGAGTGCCGCTTTGCCGCTCATAAAGATCTTGTTTTGTTCCCCGCGGCAATAAAGCGTGCCGCCGCGTCGTGATGCTTGGTAAGCGACCAATTCATTTTTCTTCACCGGGGATACCGGTATCAGCGGTTGACGTCATTTTGCCGCGAACACACCGAAGAGCGGCGTAGCTCCGTAGAGGAGCTTTTCCTTGTCATCCCAGAGCTCAGGCGTGATGTCCGGAATGACTTCGATCGAACGGAAACCGCAGTCGCGAAGTATTTGTTCGTCCCACTGCGGACGCCGCACGGACGAAAGCGGCAGTTTTTTGACGTCAAGTTCCGCTTTTATCGGTGTCTTGCTTTCAAAAGCATCGCCGTAACGTTCCATGCAAAGCCGGTAGCGGCGTTCCGTTTCGGCGCGAAGCTCTGTGTCAAAGAGCGGCAGATTCCAATTCGCGTCAAAAATGAACAATTTCCCGCTCGGTTTCAGCAGACGGTAACAGTCACGGTACGTGCGTGACGGATCGCGGAGCGTCCAAGTGACATTCCGGCTCAGGATGACGTCAAACGAAGCGGGCAAAAATGCGTCGCCGATCTCTGTGACGTCAAGTTCTCTCCACTCGATGTTCTGTGCCCGATCACCGAGCGTCAGCGCATTCTTTTCCGCGAGTTTCAGCATTTCGGGCGAACTGTCAATCCCCGTCACCCGATATCCGAGCGTTGCCGCTACAATGCTCAAAAATCCCGGCCCGCAGCCGAAATCCAAAACACGATCCGTCTGCGTCGTCATTTTTTCGCGAAACAGCTTCCGCCAAGCCTCCACGCGAAAACTTGCCAATTCGTCCGTAATAATATCGCCGTAATTTGCCGCATCGTCATTCCAATGTTCGATCATTTCCGCATCCATAAAATCGTCCTTTTCTCAATTCTACCACGTAAGGTTACGTCAATTTCGATACATTTATATTCGCTGTGATGACGGGGCTTTCCTGCAAAGCCGCTCGACATAAAAAACTCCCCATTCTCCCGGCACTTTTTTGTCTGAGGATAGGGATCTTATCTACAAATACGTCGTAGAGCAATACAATACACACTTTTCTTCTCCGGAATGCCAGATATACATTTTTGCACAGACTTTCCGTCAGCCGAACGAATCCGATCAATTGACCGTCTCATACGTCAATGTTATAATTTTTAGCGTAAATACACGAAAGAACGAGGCATTACGCTATGAGTTTAGATGGCTTTTCCATGCACGCGCTCGCGCGCGGGCTTGACACGGCATTGCAGGGCGGGCGGATTGACAAGATTACCCAGCCGAGTCGGCAGTCCGTCATTATATCCGTCAGGCAGCCGGGGCAGAATTATCTGCTGCTGGTTTCCGTCAATCCGCAGAATCCGTCGGCACATCTGCTTGAGAACAATCTCGAGAATCCGCCCGAGCCGCCCGTGTTTTGTATGGTTCTGCGCAAACAGCTCGAGACGGGCAAGATTGCGCGCGTTTATCAGTACGGGCTTGACCGCATCATCGGCATTGACGTTGACTTTCTCGCAGCGGGCGGCAAGATCGTGACAAAAACGCTCGTCATCGAGCTCATCGGCAAATACAGCAACATTATTCTCGTGCAGGATCATACGATTATCGACGTCCTGCGCCGCGTCGGTTCGAACAGCAGCCGCGTGCGCACGGTTCTCCCGGGAGATACATACGTCCAGCCGCCGCAGCAGGATAAGCTCGATCCGATCACATCCCCTGCCGCAGACATTACCGATGCGCTCAAACAGGATCCCGAGGCGAAACTCAGCAAGGCACTCGTTGCCGCCTGCATGGGTTTTGGGCCCGTCACGGCGAAGGAAGTTTGTTTTCTCGCGGGGCTTCCTGCAAACATCCGCATTAAGGAACTCGACGCGGCTGACTTTGCGTCAATCGGCTCGGCGTTCCATGAAGTCGTCGCCGAGATCGAGGATCCCGCTACGGAGTCCTCGTTGCTCCTTGACGCGAATCAAAAAGTGCTCGCGATGGCGGCGTTCCCGCTCCATTATCTCCCTGACGCGATGGCGCTGACGTTCCCGACGATGAGCGCGATGCTCGAACGCGCGGATAAACTCGTCGGCAGTTACGTCCTGCCGGACAAGGACCGTTTCCGAAAGCTCGTGCGTACGGAGATCAACCGCGCGACGGTCAAACTCGGCAAGCTCGATCAGGAAATCGCCGAGGCCGAAAACGCCGAGGACTATAAAATCTACGCCGACAATCTTATGACATACCAGTATCAGTTCAAGGATCACGCGGACGAGAGCATCACGGTGCCGAATATCTACAGTGAGACGGGCGAAACGGTCACGATCCCCCTCGACCGCCGTTTTACGCTCGTGCGCAATATGCAAAACTGCTACAAGAAATACGACAAACTCAAGCGCGCGCAGGAACTCCTGCGGACGCAACGCGCCAAATGCGAGCAGGAGATCGTCTATCTTGAGACGATCGAAACGTCACTCGCGTCAAGTGCCAGCCTCGCCGAGATCGCCGAGATCCACAACGAGCTCGTCGCCGCCGGCTATCTCAACGAACGTATAAAAAAGAAAAACAAGGATAAGCCGGCTAATCCGTTTTCGTTCACGACGCCGGACGGCACGACGATCCTCGTCGGCAAAAACAACTACCAGAACGACCGCCTGACGTTCCAGACAGCAAACTTTAACGATACGTGGCTCCATGTCAAGGAGATCCCGGGCTCGCATGTCATCATCCGCAACGGCGGACAGGAGATCAGTGAGCAGACACTCCTCATCGCGGCAAACCTTGCGGCGCATTTCAGCAAGGCGTCGGGGTCGTCGAACGTCCCCGTTGACATGACTCAGGTTCGCTATGTCAAAAAGCCATCCGGGAGTAAACCGGGATTCGTCATTTTCACAAATCAGCGGACGCTCGCCGTGACACCGAATCCGGAACTCCTCGCGCCGATCCTTGCGCAGGATCCGATGTGATCATCTGTATAGAAAAAGCACCGTTTGAACGGTTCCCGGTTACGGGAGATTCGTTCAAACGGTGCTTGTTTTTTGTTTCCGATTTTCATCAGATTCCGGCTTTTTGTTATTTGTCAACGAATTCGCGGATAACGACTTTTTCCTCCGTGTCAACAGTGCCGAGTTTGACACTGACGAGTTCGTGCGAAGAGGTCGGCACGTTTTTGCCGACATAATCGGCGCGGATCGGCAGTTCGCGGTGCCCGCGGTCGATGAGGACGGCGAGCTGGATCGTATGCGGGCGTCCGATATCGATGAGCGCGTCGAGAGCGGCGCGGATCGTGCGTCCCGTGTAGAGAACGTCATCGACGAGCACGACGTGTTTACCCGTGATGTCAACGGGGAGTTCCGTCGAATGGACGACCGGCTGATACGAGAGCTGTGACAGGTCATCGCGGTAAAGCGTGATGTCAAGGACGCCGACAGGCGGACGTTTGCCTTCGATTTTCGCGATCATACCGGCAAGCCGGTTTGCGATCGGTACCCCGCGCGTGCGGATACCGACGAGAACGACGTCATCGACGCCTTTGTTTTTTTCGACAATCTCGTGGGAAATGCGTGTGAGTGCGCGGCGAATGCCGTCTGCATCCATGATCGTGGTTTTTTCGGTCAAAACGGGCATGTCAAAACCTCCTGTCCCAATCGTTCGTCACGTCATACATGAATTACGTCAACTGTGCTGCTTCCGTTTGCGATCGCGGAGCATCGTGAGGATTTTTTGCATATCATCCGGCAGCGGAGCCGTAAATGTCATTTTTTCTTTTGTTGCCGGGTGGAACAGCGTCAATTCCGTCGAATGGAGCGCCTGTCCCTGAATGGCGAACGGATTTTTCGCTGTCCCGTATTTCGGATCGCCGACAAGCGGGTGGCCGATACTCGTCATGTGGACGCGGATCTGATGTGTGCGCCCCGTTTCGAGTTGACATTCGACAAAGGTATAGTCGCCGAACCGTTCGAGGACCTTAAAATGGGTCACAGCGGGTTTGCCGACACCCGGGACGATCGCCATTTTCTTGCGCTCGACGGGATGACGTCCGATATCCCCGCGGATGACGCCGCCTTCCTCACGGATATTGCCGCGAACGATCGCGAGGTAGCGCCGTGTCGCCGTCTTCGTGCGGATCTGCTCGGCGAGATCGACATGCGCCGCGTCATTTTTTGCCGCGATCATGACGCCGGACGTGTCTTTGTCGAGACGATGAACGATGCCGGGACGGACTTCGCCGTTGATTCCCGAGAGATCCTGACAATGATATAAAAGCGCGTTGACCAGAGTTCCGCTCGTGACACCCGCTGCGGGATGAACAACCATGCCGCGCGCTTTGTTGATGACGATGATGTCACGGTCTTCGTAGAGAATGTCAAGCGGCAGATTTTCCGGTAGAATCGACACCGGTTCGGGCGGCGGGACTTCGCAGTTCACTGTTTCGCCGGCGCGAAGTTTATAGTTTGACTTGCGCACGCGGCCGTTGACAGTCACTCTGCCGTCCTCGATGAGTTTCTGCACATGCGAACGCGAAAGTTCCGGCATGTTATCGGCGAGGAAGCGGTCGAGGCGTACGCCGTCGGTTTCCGCCGTAAAATGAGCCGTTTCTGACACGTTACCCCTTCCTTTCCGCTCCGTCCGACTGAAATAAAATCGCATAGATCATGGCAATGACACCGAGAACGATCGCGATATCCGCGACGTTGAATACCGGCCATATCCGGAAGTCAAAAAAGTCAATAACCAGTCCCGTACGGATGCGGTCGATGAGATTGCCGATCGCGCCTGCAGCCATGGCGACTGTGCCGTAATGGAGCATCGCTCCCTCGCGTTTGAGGCGCGGATAAAAATAAATAACAGCCCCGATGAGTACGAGGGCAATGATGACAAAAAACCAGCGCTGATGCGCAAAAAGCCCGAACGCAGCGCCCGGGTTTAATACGTAAGTCAGGTGAAAGAATTCGCCGATAATCGGCAGGCTTTCCCCCGGCACCATTTCGGTGACAACGATGTATTTCGTCGCCTGGTCACCGATGAGAATGAGTAAAAATAAGAGAATCGCGGTCACTTATTGCTGACCGTCCTTTGCCGTGTCAGCCGGTTTTGCGTCAACCGGTTCATCCGATTTGACGTCAGAAACGGCCGTGTAATCCTCCGTGACACCGTTTCTGCGGGCGGCTTCCATCGCATCTTTGAGCGCGGAGAGTTCCGTCTCCATCGCGAGGTGCATTTTCTGCAGGAACTGATTCTTCTCGTGGAGGATGCGGTTGTACTCGGCGCGTGCTTTTGCGGCCTGAGCCGTTGCTTCGTCAATGCGTTTGTTCGCGGCGAGTTCGGCCTCGCGGCGCAGATTCTGACATTCCTTTGCAACGTTGCTGCGCATGTCCTCGGCGGCCTGACGTGCGTTTGACGTCACTTCTTCCGCCGTTTTCTGGGCAACGAGCAGCGTATTTTTGAGGTTTTCCTCGAGTTTCTGATACTGTGCGTTGTCCTGCTGGGCGCGCAACAGTTCTTCTTTCAGGCGCTCGTTATCGCGATAGAGCTTTTCGTAGTCATTGACGACCTGATCGAGAAAATCGTCGATCTCGTCCTCATTGTAGCCGCGAAAGCTTCGTTTAAATTCTTTATTATGGATATCCATTGGCGTTAACATAACAAGAATCCCTTCTAAATGTGATGATATAACAGCAAATTAAAAATAGCGTTTTAAAATGACAACCGTGCGGCCTTTTTTCGTCTGTCCGCGAACTTCCTCGACTTCGAGGCGGCCGCGTCCGCGCATGGAAATGACGTCACCCTGTTTGACGGACTGCGACGCGCTTTTGACGGGCTGCCAGTTGAGTTTGACTTTTTCGGCCGCAATGTCGGCGGCAGCACGGCTGCGCGAGGAACCGAATCCCGACGCCGCGATCGAGTCAATACGCAGTGACGCGACGGTAGCACGGATTTCCTTAAACCGTTCCTCTTTCGGCGCAATATCCTCGAGCGGCGAAAGCTCGCAGCTGACGCCGACACTGCCGATGCGTGTCAAGTTATCGAGGAGATAGTCCGCCATTTTCCTGTCGCAGAGAATGCGTACGGAGTCATTCGTTACGAGCAGATCGCCGAAGCGGTTGCGGTCAACGCCGAGACTCATGATCGATCCGAGAACGTCACGGTGCGAGAGGCGCGCAAACTGACCGTTCCATGATGCCTTGACGCACGCAATGTCAAAACCTGATGGCGTGCCCGCAAAATCCTCGTGAATCAGCATGGCGCGGGCGCGTTCCGCTCCCTGATAGCCGCCGTTAAAATCGACACGAATCCCGTCATAGTTTGCCGCTACGGTTTCCGCGATTTCCTGACCGTAGGGATCGAGGAATTCGCCGAGACGGAATTTACGGCTGCGCATGACGGCTTCGGCGAGGTCAACGAGGCGGACAACCGTCTCCTCACCCTCGGTGCCTTTATAAAAACGAATGAGTTTTTCTTTCTGTTCAGAGGCCATTTATTTCTTCCCCAGTTCTGCGGATTTTTCCGTTGCGGCAAGGACAGCGTCAATGAGCGCCCCGCGGACGCCGCGCTGTTCGAGAACGCGGACGCCGGCAATCGTCGTGCCGCCCGGACTCGTGACCTGATCGCGCAGGACATCGGGATGACGTCCCTGTTCGAGAACCATTTTCGCCGCACCGAGAAGTGTCTGTGCCGCCATTTGAATGGCATACGGACGTTTGAGTCCCGCGGCAACGCCGCCGTCGGCGAGGGCGTCAATCATGAGGAACGCGTAAGCCGGACCGCTCCCCGAAAGTCCCGTCACGGCATCCATGACGTGTTCGTCAACGTGAATCGCAAAGCCCGAAGCCGCAAAAATCGCGTCGGCAATTGACGCGTCACGCTCCGTGACGGCAGAACCGCAGGCATAAGCCGACATGCCGGCACCGACCGCGAGCGGCGTGTTCGGCATGACGCGAATGACGGCATGCCCCGGGAAAAATGACTCGAGATCCTTCAGTGTCAACCCTGCAACGATCGAAATGACGAGCGCACCGTCTTTGAGGAGCGGCTGAACTTCTGCCACCGCGGCCTTGATGACCTGCGGTTTGACGGCGAGAATGACAACATCCGTATCGCGGACAAATGACTTGCCGACGCTCGCACGGACACCGTATTTCTTTTCGAGAACGGCACAGCGCGGCGCTTTATGATCCGAAATATAGATCGAACCCGGATCGGCTGCTTTCTGTGCGACGAGTCCCGCCGTAATCGCTTCGGCCATGGCGCCGCCGCCGATAAATCCGATACGAAGATCCAGCATGTTCGTTCACCTTCCCGTTATTTCTTGAGCCACGGCATCTCGTTCGAGACGCGGCGTTCTTCTTCCGTGTAGCTGACGTCAACATTGCTCGGCGCGCAGAGGAAGACATTGTGTCCGACTTTTTTGATTTCGCCGCTGAGTGCATACGTCGTACCGCTGATAAAGTCAATGATACGTTTTGCGGACTCAGCATCCGTGTTTTCGAAATTGATAACAACCGGTTTTTTCTCGCGCAGGTTGTTCGCGACCTGCTGGGCATCGTCAAACGATTTCGGCTCAATGACAATGACCTTCATTTTGTACGTCGTCACGACATTGTTGCGGCCGTTTGCACTCTGGAGATCGACGACTTTGTCATCGTCGGCCGGTTTTTCCTGACGTGCCTGACGTTTTTTGTCCTCTTCTTCGTATTCGTCCTCTTTGTAATCCATCTCGTCATCAGCGTCGGAAAGGCCGATTTTGCCGCAAACTTTATCAATAATACCCATTTTATTCTCTCCCTGTCTTTTTAATACTGCCGCGGTCCGAAAATCGCCGTGCCGACACGGACAATGTTGGCGCCTTCTTCCACAGCTATTTCATAATCATGAGTCATACCCATTGACAAATACTTTATATTCGCCGTCTTGAAAGGAATTTCCTTTACCTTTTGAAAAATTTCATACATTTTTCGAAAAAGAGGGCGGCATTCTTCTACATCGTCATAATTCGGCGCGATGCACATGAGTCCCTGCAACTCAAG
>CACXCC010000102.1 GCA_902766015.1 uncultured Veillonellaceae bacterium | reverse complement strand
GGCGGTCAGAAATTCATCACGAATACGCTCGAAAAGATCCATATGCTGCATCATACGATCGAGGATTTCGGTTACGAAGCCGAGATTGAGGTCGACGGCGGCATCAATGCGGAAACAAGTGAACTAGTCCGCGAAGCCGGTGCCACGATTCTCGTCGCCGGATCGGCCGTTTACGGTTCCGATGATGTCGCGTCGGCAATCCGCGCCATCCGCGGTTAAACAGAGGAGGTTTTATCGACTATGACACAGGAAAAAGCAGTCGTTTTACTCTCAGGCGGACTTGACAGCTGCACGTGTATGGCTGTCGCAAAGAGCAAGGGATATGATGTATATCCGATCAGCTTCAATTATCATCAGCGCCACAGCATCGAACTCGAAGGCGCCAAGAAAATTGCAGAATACTATCAGGTCAAGCGTCATTTGATTATCGAAACGAATATGGACGCCATCGGCGGATCGGCTTTGACGGATGAGCATATTGCCGTTCCGGACGGCGACGTCAACCGCGATGATGTACCGCCGACGTATGTACCGGCGCGCAATCTGATTTTCCTGAGCTATGCGATGGGATATGCCGAGGTGCTCGGTGCCGCGCACGTCTATATCGGCGTCAATTCCGTCGATTATTCGGGCTATCCGGACTGCCGTCCGGAGTTCATTCAGCGTTTCCAGGAACTTTCGAACTACGCGACGACGGCAACGGCTGTCAAAGGCAAGACGATTACGATCGAAACGCCGCTGCAGTATCTGTCAAAGAGTGACATCGTCAAGCTCGGCACGAAACTCGGTGCGCCGTATCAGTTCACGCACAGTTGTTATAAGGGCAGCGAAAAAGCCTGCGGCGTCTGCGACAGCTGCCAATTGCGTTTGCACGGTTTTGCCGATGCGGGCGTGGAAGATCCGATCGAATACGAGACGAGGGAGCTTCGCTGATGCAGGACGTACAAAACCGCACGGATGCACGCGGCATCGCGATTCAGCGCGTCGGCATCAAGGATGCGCATCTGCCGTTTCTCATCAAAACGAAGGACGGTGGATTCCGGCAGGTACTCGCTCGTATCCGTTTCACGGTTTCGCTGCCGCAGGAATATAAAGGCACGCATATGAGCCGTTTTTTCGAGATTCTTATGCCGTGGAGTCAAAACCCGCTTGCCGAGAAGGAAATGGATGCGATGCTTACGGAAGCACTCGAGCATCTTCAGGCTCAGTCGGCGGAAGTCGAACTCGCGTTTAAGTATTTTATTGACAAGAAAGCGCCCGTAAGCGGACGTCATTCGCTCCTCGATCTTGACTGCACGTTTACGGGCAAAAAGGAACGCGGCGGCGTGATGACGTTTACGCTCGGCGTTGACGTACCGTTTACGTCACTCTGCCCCTGCAGCAAAGAAATCTCGGCTTACGGTGCGCATAATCAGCGTTCGCTTTGCCGCGTGCAGGTACGTTTCCGCCCGGGAGCGGAATGTATCTACATCGAGGATCTTGCCGCACTTGTCGAGCGTCAGGGATCCGCGCCGATTTATCCGCTCCTGAAGCGCGAAGACGAAAAATTCGTGACGGAAGCGGCTTACGAGAATCCGAAATTTGTCGAAGATATTCTCCGCGATACCGTACTTGCCCTGCGCGGCTTGCCGGGGCTGGCATGGTTTTCGCTGGAGTGTGAGAATTACGAATCCATTCATAACCACAACGCCTTTGCCGCTCATGAGGAAACCCTCATCCGGTGAGGCTGCCGCGACAACGATGTTTTTGGGATGACATGGTATGAATAAATTTTACCGACGGCTGCTTTTTCTGGTGCTGCTCGTACTGGTCATATCGGGAGTCGTCATCTACACAACGGTAGACATTAATACGCTGAAAAATCTGGACCGTTTTAAATGGTGGTCGATTGCGCTGGCGGTTTTTGCGGTCAGTCTCGGACTGTTTTTCGACGGCAGCCGACTGATGCATTTGGTGAAGATTTCGCATGAAAAAATCAGCCTGTATCAGGCTGTTCAGGTCATCTTCGGCAACTATTTTCTGGCGCTTTTAACGCCGGGAGCGACGGGCGGAGCCGTTGCCCAGCTTATGTTTTTGCGTCATGCAGGTGTGCCGACGGGAAAAGCGGCCGTTCTCGTCATTGTGCGGACGCTGCTTTCGATTTTCTTTTTGACGCTGTGTATGCCGTTTATTTTCATGCATGATTCGGGCATTTTGCCGGGCGTGTCAAACCGGACGCTGATGATCATTACGCTGACGGCGTTTGTCGGCATTATCGCACTCGTCGTCGGTGCGAGAAAAGGCGTGCTTGATCGTTTGCTGATCTGGATCATGCACAAAGTCAAAGTAAAACCGAAACGCCGCAATATGATCTGGGCATTTTACCGTGACACGAAAAGCGCGATTTCGCTCCTCTCCAAGGCGCCGCGTCAAATGCTCGTCGTCTTTATCGAGTCGGGATTAAACCTGCTCTGCATTTACGCGATTGTACCGTGTCTGCTTCTGGGACTCGGTGTCACGGACGCGGACTGGTATACGGTCATGGGGCGCATGATTTTCCTCAATATGCTGCTCTACTTTACACCGACGCCGGGAGGATCGGGCATTGCCGAGGGCGGTTTCGTTTATCTGTTTGCCGATACGGTACCGGCCGGAACGGTCGGGATTATCGCCGTCTGCTGGCGTCTCATCGCCGAGTATATTCCGTTTTTGATCGGCTTTTACTATACGGTGACGGTCTTCGGACGAGACTTCCTGAACCGCAAGCTTGAAGAGTCAGCCTGTGCGGCGGAATCTGACCTGACATCGGGAGGGAAACAGCATGAATAACCGAAATCTGCGCAGCGGTTTTACGACAGGGGCATGCGCGGCGGCCGGAACGAAGGCGGCACTGCTTTTCGCGGAGGGAAAAGCGGTTCACGAAGTCAAACTGTCGGCGCTGGACGGAACGCTGCTGACGATTCCCGTGCAGTCCGTTTCCCGTCAGGACGGTGCCGTCAAAGCTGAGATTGTCAAATTTTCCGGGGACGATCCCGACATTACGAACGGCGCTTCCGTCTTTACGACGGTGCGCCGGATGCCGGGACGCCGCGGAATTTTTTTTCGCGCCGGTGAAGGCGTCGGCACCGTGACGCGTCAGGGACTCGCGCTTCCGGTCGGCGAGCCCGCGATCAATCCGGGACCGCGCGAACTCATTGCGCAGACGATTGAATCGGTGACGGGAAGGAAGAGGGATGAACTCGATCCGGGCGTGGAAGTTGAGATTTCGATCCCCGGAGGGCTTATGCTCGCTCAGCGTACGCTGAATCCGACACTCGGCGTCGAAGGCGGACTTTCCGTCCTCGGGACGACCGGCGTACTTCGTCCGATGTCGGAGGATGCGTTTAAACGTTCCTTAGTGCCGCAGCTTGACGTTGCCCTTGCTGCCGGATTTCATGAAATCGTCTTTGTACCGGGCAAAATCGGTCAGAGACTGGCACTTGCGTGCGGAATCCCAGCCAAGTCCATCGTGCAGACGAGTAATTTCGTCGGCTATATGCTCGAGGAAGCCGTGCAGCGTGACGTCAAAGGCATTCTCTTTTTCGGCCATATCGGCAAGATCGTCAAGATTGCGGCGGGAATTTTCTACACACACAGCCATGTCGCCGATGCGCGCATGGAAACGATCGCGGCTTACGGAGCCGCGGCGGGACTAAGCCGGGACGGAGTGCGTGAGATTCTCGCGGCGCCTGCAACGGAAGAAGGGCTTGCCGTACTCAAACGGGAAGGCTTTCTCGATGAGACGTGTGCGATGCTCACGGAGCGGGCCGGATTCCGTGCGGGGCGTTTTGTTTCCGATGCGTTTCCGGTCGGTGCGGTCATGACGGATTATGACGGTCATATCCTCGGCTGCAGTCAAAAAGCCGAAGAGATCGGTACGCATCTCGGCTGGCATCTTGACGCGTGGAAAGCGCTCGTTGCGGCCGAAGAAGCCGAAGCGGCGGAAGAAGGCCGTGTTGAAACGGAACCATTGACGGAGAGGAACGATGACGATGACTGAATATCCGATTCTTGTCGTCGGGATCGGTCCGGGACATCCCGACTACGTACTTCCCGCGGCGCAACGTGCGATTGCAAAGGCGCGTGTCCTCGTCGGCGGGAAGCGTGTTCTCACCGATTTTGCGCCGCTTTCCGGGGCGGATCTCCTCATTCCCGTGACGGGCGATTTAGTGAGCGTTTTGACGTCAATCCGCGAAGCGCGGTGCGAATCGTCTGTGACGGTACTCGTCTCGGGTGATCCCGGCTATTATTCCCTGCTCGATGCACTGCGGCGGACATTTCCGCCGGCCTCAATCCGCGTCATTCCGGGCATCAGCTCCCTGCAGTTCGCATTTGCGCGGCTTGCCCTGCCGTGGCATGACGCGAAACTGTTGAGTTTTCACGGACGTCAGCCGGAAGAATCGGCTCTTGCCTATATACCGGGAACGGTTTTGGGCATGCTGACGGATTACAAACAGACGTCGCGGGAAATTGCCGCGGAACTGCTCGCGCACGGCTGGCCGGAAACGGCGCGGATGGCGATTTGCACGCGGCTTTCCTATGAGGATGAGACGATCGAAACCGTGACACTACGGGAAGCGGCAGAAGGAAAACGGTGCGGCGGTGTCGTACTGATTGTGCAGGATGTCAAAGCGTGTCAGTACAAAACGGAAAACAGGGATAATGCCGAATGTACGGGCTGGAAACGGGAATCCGCGGAGGATACGGCTGTTGACGTCAATGGTTTGATTGCCGGGATGTCACATTTTGCCCGGGCAGCGGAGAGCAGGGCCGAAAGGAGCGGGGAGCATGCAGCTCGGAATCGATGACGCGTCGTTTATCCGCGGGCAAGTGCCGATGACGAAGCAGGAAATCCGGATTCTTGTGCTCGTGAAAGCGGCAATTCCGCCGAACGGTATCGTCTTTGATATCGGCGCCGGGACGGGTTCGCTTTCCGTTGAAGCGGCGCGGCTGGCGCCCGAAGGTCACGTTTACGCGCTCGAGCGCAAGGAAGAGGCCTGCGGGCTTATCCGTCAAAATGCGGTGAAATTTGACGTTACGAATTTGACGGTCGTTCCTGTAGAGGCGCCGGAAGGAATCGATGGACTGCCGGACTGTGACGCCGTCCTTATCGGCGGCAGCGGCGGACATCTGACGTCAATTCTCGATGCGGTCACGCCGAAACTGCGTCTTGACGGTCATATTGTCGTCACCTGCATCACGGTGCAGACGCTCCACCGGGCGATTGCATATTTCCGTCAATCCGCGGAATATACGTATGATGCATGTTCGGTCCAGGTTTCGCGGCTGCGTCCGGTCGGTCCGTATGACATGATGCAGGCCGAAAATCCGGTGTTTATCATTACGGCGAAGAAAGAGAGGTAAGCGATGGTTTATATCGTAGGAGCGGGGCCCGGCGATCCGGAACTCATCACGGTCAAAGGGCAAAGATGCCTGCAGCAGGCCGATGTCGTCATTTATGCGGGATCGCTCGTCAATCCGGTTTTGCTCGATCTTTGCCGTGAGGACGCGGTAATTTATAATTCGGCCTCGATGACACTTGCGGAAGTCATCGCCGTGATCGCGGAAGCCGAAAAAGCGGGAAAAATGACGGTGCGACTGCATACGGGTGATCCGTCGATTTACGGCGCGATCGAAGAGCAGATGGCCGAACTCGAGCGGCGCGGCATTGCCTTTACCGTTGTACCGGGCGTCAGTTCGTTTCTTGCGGCGGCGGCTTCTCTGCGTCAGGAATATACCCTGCCGGGGATTTCGCAGACCGTGATTTTGACGCGTCAGGCCGGTCGTACGGCCGTGCCGGAGCGCGAAAAACTCCGCAGCCTCGCGGCGCATCGGGCGACGATGTGCATTTTCCTTTCGGTGACGATGCTCGATGATGTAGCGGAAGAATTGACGTCAGGCGGATATGCGCCCGAGACGTCCGTTGCCGTCGTGCAACGTGCTTCGTGGCCGAATGAAAGGATTGTGCGCGGTACGCTTCAAGATATTGCGGTAAAGGTCCGTGAGGCCGGGATTGACCGCACGGCGATGATCGTCGTCGGCGACTGCCTGAGGAAAAGCGGTTACGAACCGTCACGCCTTTATGCACCGGAGTTTTCACACGGATTTCGTCAGGCATCATCCGAGGAAAAACGATGAGACTTGCGATGTTTGCATTGACGCAAAACGGTGCGGAATTAGCGCTTCGTCTTTCGCACTGTTGTGATGACGCGCAGTGTTTCCTGCCGGCACGATTGACGGAGATTGACGCGCCGCAAGCCCGCCGTTTTGCACGTCTCGGCGATGTCGTGCCGGGGGCGTTTCGGGCCTTTGACGGACTTGTTTTTCTTATGGCATCCGGGATCGTCGTGCGTCAGATCGCGCCGCTTTTGGAGAGTAAGCTCACGGATCCGGCTGTTGTCGTCGGCGACGAACGGGGACATCATATGATCAGCCTGCTTTCGGGGCATCTCGGCGGGGCTAATACACTTACGCGTCAACTCGCCGCTTTTTGCGGGGCCGATCCCGTCATCACGACGGCGACGGATACGGAGGGGAAAACGGCGCCTGACGTCATTGCCGCGGCGCTCGCTCTGCGTCCTGTGCCGAAAGCGGCGATTTTTCGTCTGAATACGGAACTGTTGACCGGAAAAATGCTGACCTATGCCGTCGATCCGGCCTTGACGCAGGCCGCGTTTTACGAAGAACGGCTGCAAGAGTTCGGTGTTACACTGGCGTCAACGGAGCGGGCTGACGTCATCGTGACAGATGACATGTCAAAACGGAGCACGGGGAACAGACGGCTTTGTCTCGTTCCGCGCAGACTGATCGCCGGTGTCGGTTGCCGCCGCGGCGTATCAAAAGAGGAAATTCTCGATGCACTTTCGGCCGCAACGGCAAAGATCGGCCGTGATGTCACGGCGATTGACGTCATTGCGAGCACCGTGCATAAAAAGGACGAAGCGGGATTCATCGAAGCAGCGGCAAAACTCGACAGGCCGTTTCATATTTTTGCGGATGACGTCATGAAAACGGTCGCAGAACGCGCGCAGTTGCGATTATCTCCGTTTGTCATGCAGACACTCGGCATCGGCAATGTCGCCGAAGCCGCGGCGCTCGCGGAAACGGGGGAAAACGGCGGACGTTTCGCCCTGCCGAAAACAATCTTTGGGAAAGTGACGGTGGCTTTGGTATGGGAAAAATAACGGTTGTGGGGATCGGCCCCGGAAGCCTTGCGGATATGACGCCGCGGGCGAGAAAAGCGGTGGAAGAAGCATCGGTCATTGCCGGATATACGACATATATCCGTCTGATCGAGCCGTTAATCGCGGACAAACCGATCATCGGAACCGGTATGATGCAGGAAATCGATCGCTGTCGTCAGGCCATTGACGCCGCGTCAAACGGCGCGAATGTCGCTGTCATTTCGAGCGGTGACGCCGGTATTTACGGTATGGCGGGTCTTGTTCTCGAGATGCTTTTACGTTTGCCTGAGGAAAAACGTCCGGTTTACGGCGGCGTGATTGCGGGCGTTTCGGCCGTTCAGGCGTCAGCCGCGATTCTCGGAGCGCCTCTCATGCACGATTTTGCCGTGATCAGCCTATCGAATCTCCTGACACCGCAGGAGACGATTGAACGGCGTGTGCGCCTTGCGGCCGAAGGGGATTTCGTTATCGCGCTTTATAATCCGAAAAGCCGCCGCCGTACGGAAGGAATCGAAACGGTGCGTCAAATCGTCCTAAAGTACCGCAAGCCCGAAACGCCGGTCGGGATCGTAACGGCCGCTTCGCGGGACGGCGAGAAAAAGGAAATCGCGACGCTGTCTGACTTTACGGAGCGGGAGATCAATATGTTTTCGCTCGTCGTCATCGGTAATTCGCATACTTACGTTAAAGAAGGCTGGATGATTACGCCGCGCGGTTACGAGAATAAGGAGGAGTTCCGATGATTTTTGTCGCGGCCGGTACGCGCGACGGGCGGGAAATCGTCAAGATGCTTCTCGAACGCGGCTTTGCGGTTGCGGCTTCGGCGGCGAGCGCATACGGCGGACGGCTTTTGACGGATTCGTGCGCGGAATGGTTCGCGCACGGAAAACTTCACGTCAACGATGAGCCGCTTCCCCGTGATGCGATGCTCGCGTATTGGCGCGAGCACGATGTAACGGTTGTTGTTGACGCGAGTCATCCGTATGCCGTGCATGTGTCAAAGACGATGATGAGCCTTGCGGCGGAGACGGAGATCCCGTATATCCGTTACGAACGTGATTTGACGCAGCTTCCCGTCAGCGGACTGCAGGTCGCGGCTGATTACGACGGGGCGGCCGAAATGGCGGCGTCATGCGGAAAGACCGTTTTCCTGACAACGGGGAGTCACAGCCTGCGTCAATTTACGGAACATCCGGCACTGCGGGATCACCGCATCGTTGCGCGCGTTTTGCCGACCGTTGACGTCATTTCCCTTTGCGCGGAACTCGGCCTGCAGCCGAAGGATATCATTGCGATGCAGGGACCGTTTTCGCGGGAGCTTAACCGTGCGATGTTCGCGCAGTACGCAGCTGACGTCATCGTGACGAAAAACAGCGGCACCGTCGGAGGAACCGATACGAAACTTCTCGCGGCGCAGGATCTCGGGATCCCCGTCGTCATGATCGACCGGCCGAAACTTGCTTATCCGCACTTGGCGCAAAGCGTTGACGCGGTTTTATCTTTTGTGGAGGAACACGATGGAATTCATCAAAAAACCGATGGCGATTGAAACGCGGAGC